>DATHUY010000145.1 GCA_035461765.1 Longimicrobiales bacterium | reverse complement strand
GCCATCCAGGGCAGCGGCTTCAAGTCACTGTCCGAGGGCGATCGCGTCGAGTTCGACGTGCTCGAGGAGCCGAAGGGCCCGAAGGCAGCTAACGTCACCAAGATCTGACGTAAGCTCTTCACGAGAGACAGCCGCTCCCGGGTGACCGGGGGCGGCTGTTTTTTTTGCCCGGTGTTGTTGAAGCGCGAAAGAGCTACTGCCTGATTTCTACGTACTTCTCGTACCGCGCCACCTCATCGGCGTCCACGTACTTGCCGATCTCGGTGCGGAACTGCTGCATGTCGGTGTAGGGGCGGTACTCGTCGAACTCGTGCGGCATGCGCGGGTCGACGTCGGGGATCAGGAGGATCTCCTCGCGCGATGCGGTGTTCAGGTCCATCGGCTTCCAGAGCGAGCCATACACTTCGGATCGCTGTTCTTCCGACAGGGACCCGGCGAGCACCGAGTCGACGGCCAGCATGTCGTCGTAGGGACGGCCGGCGATGAGGGCGTCGGCGAGGGCCTCATCGATGTGGGTGACCTCGAGCAGCTGCTCACGCGATGCGGTCTCGGGGTTCACCATGCCCTGCTGGTCCGGCTGGTCCACTGCTGCGCCGGTAGCTTCGGGTACGCCCGCCGTATCGGCGGGCAGCGCTGTTTCATCGGCCTGTTCGGCGCATGCGGCCACGCTCATACAGAGCGCGACGACGGCTGCGAGTCGCTTCATCGAGAATCTCCAATTGAAATGGGAAGACGGATCCGACCACATGATGCGGTACGGTGGCGCATTGCGCCACCCGGGTGGCTGGCGTCCCGCACGGGAGCCGGGGTGCCGGAATCCGGGCGGTACTGACCGGCCGTCTGGGTGGTTCTGTCAGTCCGCCGACGTCATCCGGGGCGGATTGCCATCGCCGGGCAGGGGCGCCTTGCCCACCAGCTTCTCGATTTCGTGCAGCACGGCTACGGGACTGGCCGGTTTCTCGATGTAGCAGGTGCAGCCCGCGAGGCGCGCCTGCTCGCCCATGCGGGCCTCTGCGTAGGCCGAGAGCGCGATTACGGGTATGCCCGAGGTCTCCGGGCCGGTGCGCAGGCGGGAGCAGAGATCGAGGCCGTGCAGGTCCGGGAGCCCTATATCGAGGAGGACTACGTCCGGCATGATGCGCTGTGCCAGGCGGATGCCGGACTCACCGTCATCGGCGCACACGACGTCAAACCCGTTGTAGCACAGGATGCTGCCGTAGATTTCTCGATCGTGCGGATCGTCGTCGACAAGAAGAACCAGCTGGCGCTCCCGCGTTGCGTGCGGGGCGGCGGTTTGCATCATGCTGTGTACCGCATCCATTTCCTCCGTGAAGGAGGACCTGGCGAGAATCATAAGCCACTCTCCGTGCTGTCACGGGTCGAGATGGCCGCAAGATCAGTGCCCTCAGCGACTTATGAGATGGCCACTTGGCGTGGATTCCGAGCAGGTGGGTGGGGCTGCCGAACGGATTTGTTTCACCACAGAGCACTCAGAGCACCCGGAGTTACTTTCCGGGAGTAATCAATGCGCGGCAGGGCCGGGATCCTCTTTACTGTTAACAACAGAAAAGGAAGCGGGCCGTGCGGCGAATCTCATGTTCGCCGTGCGGCCCTCTGAGTGCTCTGAGTGCTCTGTGGTTAATGGGTCGTTCGCCAGCCCCGCCCGGATTTCAGTTGCCGGGCTTCACGGGCTTTTTGCCGCGGCCTGGCACACCGGGTGGAGGCCCGCCGCGGCCCTGGGCGGCGCCATCGAGACCGGGCGGCCCGCCGGGAGGGCCGCGCCGTGCGGCGGCGGCCTGGGCGGGCAGGTTCATGAGTGCCTCGGGTCCGTTCTGGAGCGCCTGCGTAACACGTCGGAGCGCCTCCTCGGAGGGGTGACCGAGACGTACCAGCTGGGACAGTGCGGCGATGGCGACTGCCCGGCGTTCGCGGGGCGCGCTGCCGCTGATGGTCTTCACATGGGCTTCACTGACCCCTGCGACGATCGCATCGCCGGCGACGCCGAGCTCTTCGGTAGAAAGCTGACGCAGCGGATCGATGTTCGTGCGGACGCGCTCCAGCACGATCAGGCGACGCTCGACAGCTGCGGCGATGCGTGCCATGGGAACGCCCTTGGCGCGGCCTTCGGCGATTTTGCTCTCGAGCAGCGCGACCGGAATACCGCTCTGGCGCGCGCGGTCGAGCGTGCGCTGGACGTCCGCTTCGGGCGTCTGCGCGAATGCGGCGGCCGGCGGCAGCAGCAGAAGGATCGCAGTCAGCAATCGGGTTATGGCTTTCATGGGTTCCTCGGCTTTCGATCGGCACCGCGCGCAGAGCTACGCAGTGCTGTCATTCAAAGGACGAATGGAGCGTGTCCGGGGTCACATCGTCCTCGTCTTCGCCCCAGTCACTGGCCAGCCATTCCTTCAGCTGCTCGCGAGCGCGGTGCACCCTCATTTTGACGGCGCTGACGCCGGTACCGAGCACGGAGGCTGTCTCCTCCACGGAGAGCTGCTCGACGTGCCGCAGCACAAAGGCTTCACGGAGCGGATCGGAGAGTCGGGCCAGGGCGTCTTCGAGAGCAGTCCGCAGCGCGTGGCGCTCGTCCTCGGCGTCGGTATGCGCGCCAAGGGCCTCGGCACGGCGCGCGACGCCTTCCGCCTCCAGGGACTGGTCGCCGCGCCGCTTTTCCTTGAGATAGTCGAGGGCGCGGTTACGCAGCGTGGCGAGGAGCCAGACACGGAAGCGGCTGCGGTCGCGGCAGCGGGCGAGGCTGACGTAGGCGCGCACGAAAGCGTCCTGGACAATGTCCGCTGCGACGTCGTCGTCGAGCACGAGCGAATACGCGACGCGGAACATGACGTCCTGATGGCGCTGGACGAGATACTTGTAGCTGTCGTGGTCTCCGGCGAGGACGCGCGCGACCAGCTCGGCATCGCTCATCGTTGCGGCCATGCCCGGGTCGAATGCCGGCTCCTTCACGGTACCACCACGACGGCCACGTGTCCGCCCATGTCATCATCCATGCGGCCGGGATAACCCTCCGGAACGAACCATTCTCCGGTGGAGGACACGAACGCGAACCGGTACACGCCCGGCCCTGCGGGGATTTCGATCACCCAGTCGGAGCCCGATGCGTGCATCGGCAGCGGCTGCCAGTCGCTGAACTCGCCCGCAATGGACGGAGGTGCGGCTGCATGACGGCGCGCCAGGCGTACGATGATCCGACCGTCGCGCAGCTCGGGCGCAGGCATGACCCGCTCCACGCGCCCCAGCTTCATCGAATAACCGACGTTCCACGAGGTGCGTGGCGGACTCGGATAGAGCGGGTCGATATCGTGGCGAACTCCCGCCCACATCTCGCCGCGCGTGCCGACCGCGTAGCTGCCGCCGGCACTCCAGACCGTTTCCTGGAGGTCGTCTCCGAACCAGCGACCGGCGGAGCCCCACACGCGAGCGGCGGCGAACGCCGTACCGATCTGCAGTTGCGCCAGCGGGTACGTCTGTCCCCCCGAGACCAGCAGGCGCACATCGGCGACGCCGTATCCGGCGTCGCGGCCGACGATGGCACGCGCACCTGCTTCGTACATGTGCCGGCTCGATGTGCCAGCCTCACCGCCGACAAGATGGTCGCGCCTGCCGCCCTGCACCTGCAGGTCGAAATCGCCACGGGTCATGCCGACCAGCGGCAGCACGTGCGTCGTCAGACCCTGGCCGGTAATGGTCGGGTTACGGAAGGCGTAGGCGTCAAAGCCCAGGTCGACTCCGACGCGTGCGCGATCGGGGCCGCGGCGCAGACGGGTGCCCACTCCCAGCGCACTCCACGCGGGCGAATCGCCATCCAGAGGCGCCGCCGCCGAGAGATAGGCGAAGAGGAGGGGGGATTCGAGCCGTACATTGCCGATGAGATTGGCGGCGGCCGCGACCGCCGCGAGCGCGTCATAACGAGTGCCGCCCACGTACGCGTCCGCCGTCCACTGCTGGGCGGAGGCAGGCACAGCGCACAGCAGCAGGATCGGGAGCAGGGACAATGTCCCGCTCCGGAAGCTCACAGACGGTCTGCAGGAGTGAGTACGGTCAGCCGGCTGTTCACGCCGCCGAAGCCGTCATCGACCTGCGGCGCGTAGGGGTCGGGTACCCAGCGGTCACCATCGACGATGAAGCCGTAATCGTGGACACCTGGCGCCAGCGGTACGAGGATCGTCCATACGCCGTCCGCCGACTGCTGCATGGTGTGCGTGGGCTGCCAGTCCGAGAACGAGCCTGCGAGCGTCACATCACTGGCGGCACCTGCCTCGAGCCGGAACTGTACGTAGATCGGTGCCGCGGGGACGTTGGCGGGCGCCACCGCGGCCGGCCCCGGAGCCGGGTCTGCCGCTGTACCCGGCAGGATGGAGCCGCCCAGCAGGGCTCCGCCGTAGAACATCACGAACGCGAGAACGGCGGCGGCCGCGAGACCGTAGACGGGGCGGACGGACAGCCGGTACTCGTGTGCGGTCCATGCGGAATGCGCGATCCGGCGGAGGAGCGGCTCCGCGGGAGCCGGCAGGGGCTCGAGACCGAGATCACGGATGCGCCGCATCACCGTCTGGTCGATGTCAGCGGGTGCATGACGGTCGAGATCCGTGCGCAACCGGCTCACGCGGGCGTCGAACGCAGCCTTGGCGGCGCGTTCTGCGGGCGTGAGGTCCTCGGGCGTCAGATCGCCGTCGAGCGAGGCGTGAAGTCGGTCATCCATGGTCGGACTCTCGGGATATGCAGGATCGGTGAACTTCAGACGAGCGAAGGAGGCCGCAGGTCACATCCACCCCGTTCGCTCAGAGCTCCGTTCGGATCTGCCACAGGTCGGGGAACGCGGGACGCAATGTGGTCCTGAGATACTCCGAGCCAGCGCTCCCACCCGTACCCCGCTTCATGCCAATCGTGCGCTCGACCATCTTCACATGACGGTAGCGCCATTCCTGGATTCCCTCGTCCAGATCGACGAAGCGCTCGCACATCTCACGCGCGTCCGCGTCGTTACGATAGATGTCGAGGAGCACGGCCTGAAGAGCGGCATCTTCCTGTACCGCGGCAGACACGTCCCGTTCCAGGTGCGCAACCGGCACCGGGTGACCGCGCCGCGCCAGGTAGTGCAGAAAGGAATCCCAGATCGTGACGCGCGCGAAGCGCTGCTCGAGCCACAGCCGGGCCGGCGAGCCCTCCGGATAGTGTGATACGGCACTGTGCCGCTTCAGGCCGAGGGCGAATTCGATCGCGCGGAACTGAAACGACTGGAACCCGCTGCCGGACTCGAGGCGGTCGCGGAACGTCAGGAACTCGAGCGGCGTCATCGTCTCGAGGATGTCGAGCTGGGCGACGAGCACCTTGAGGATCGTCAGCACGCGCTTGAACGTGTGCCGTACCCGTGAATCGTCATCGGCATCGAGCAGCACCTGCATCCGGTCGAGCTCGTGCAGGATCTGCTTGAACCACAGCTCGTAGACCTGGTGCACCACGATGAACAGCGTCTCATCGTGCTCGGGCGGCTCCGACGCGGGCGTCTGCAGCGCCAGCAGCTCCGGCAGACGCAGGTAGCTCGAATACGTGATCGGCATGTTGACCCGTGGAGGAAGCTGTATTCGACGCTAACGTACCGCCGGCGCCGCCCGCCCGCCACGACGCCGCCGGCGGCGCCACGCACCGAACCGCCGCAGCGCGAGGGCGACGCCTGTCCATACGAGGACGACCGCGGCCGCCGACACGATTCCCGCCACGGTCTGACCCGCCAGCCCCAGCACTTCACCGGTGTGGGCGTATCGCAGGATGCTGCGAACCCGCTGCGCCCGCGCCTGGCTGGAGAACGGGTCCCAGCTGACGACGTCGCCCGTTGCGGCGGACAGCGTGACCTGCGCGCGCTTCTGCGGCTGGCCGGGGTAGCCGCCATCGAGCGTGTACACGACCCGGCCGTCCCTCACGGGGAGGCGCACGGTCACCCAGCGCCAGTCCGGCATCTGCGCGCGTGCGCGCCCGAGCAGAAATGCCTGCGGTGCCATCGTGTCCGCCGGTGCCATGTCGGCTGGCGGGACGGGTTCCCGATCGGGGGATGAACGTGCGGTCACGCCCGCCGACGGACCCGCGGTCGGCGCTGGCGCCATCATGGCGGCCGGGGCGTCCCATCCCGCAAGCCGTGCGACTGCTGCGCTCGCAATCGCATAAGAGATCACGACGCCCGAAGCGATGACGATGATCAGCGGCACCACGGACCAGATACCGATGACATTGTGCCAGTTGAAATCGCGCGCCTTGCCCCGCAACCCGGTGCGGAACACGAGAACACTGCGGAATGAACGGCGCGTCACGTTGCGCGGCCACCAGAGGTAAACGCCCGCGATCACGATGAAGAGGAACAGCAGGTTCGCTGCACCCGTCACAGCGCGGCCCCGTGGCCGCAGGTCCTCCTTCAGTCCCAGCCAGCGGTGCCAGTCGAGCACGGTACGGAAGAACGCGCGCGTTCGTTCCGATCCGTCGCCGAGCACTGAGCCCGTGTATCCGTTCACGAACAACGTCACGTCGCGGCCGAGCGCGACCTCGACAGGCGCAGCGGGATCACGGCTCCAGCGTACCGACGTCACTGTGCCGGGGTGCGTTGCGGCGACCCGCTCCAGGAGCGCCTCCGGTGACAGCGGGGTCGGCGCACCCGTCGTTTCGTCAGTCGCGTCGGTCACCGCCGGCGGTCCGGCGTCGAGCCCGCGCGTATCCGCCCAGGCCTGGATCTGCCGCTGATAGGTGAGCAGCACGCCCGTGACCGACATGGTCAGGATGATGGCCGCAGCGCTGAGTCCGGCGGTCAGGTGGAGCCAGAAGATCACGGTGCGCAGCCGTCTCAGCGCGCGTGCAACGCCGGACCTGGTTCCCACGTTCAAGTTGGCCGCCCTGCCTGCTGGTGTCGGTCGGTTGTCCGTACGCGGGGCCGCGCCACCGTCCTCGCCGGGGGACGGGCCCGAATCACAAATGGCGCCGTTGCGCGCTTTCCGCGCTGGTCCCTCCGTTGCCCCTCCGAAGAGACAGTCGCTTTCGTCGCGAGTCAAGCAGGAGAAGCACGATGAGACGGATGAAAATCATGATGTCGATCGGGCTGCTGGCCGGATCGGCGGCGGCGTGCGCGCCACTGGAGAGTCTCGGCGGAATGGGAGACGTCTTCGGGGGCGGCACGTCGCTGTACGGCGAGGTGCGCTCGGTAGACACGAGGCGCGGTCGGATTCAGGTCCGCGAGCAGTATGGCCGGGACCAGACGGTCCGATATGACAATCGTACGCGTGTGGTCTATCAGAACCGTGAGTACCCGGTGTCATCGCTGGAGCGTGGCGACCAGGTGCAGATGCGGCTGGCGTACGATCGCAACAATACGGCGTGGGCGGACCGGATCGAGGTGCGCTCGAGCGCACGGCGTACGGATCGCCGCGACCGGGATGATGACTGGGATGATCGGGATGATCGCGACCGCGGCGATATATGGGGCACCCGCGTGCAGCGTCTGGAAGGGCGGGTGCAGGCGGTCGATGTGCGGCGCGGTTACTTCACAGTGACGGGGACCCGGTCGCGTGTGCTGGTCTACATGCCGCGCAACGCGCGCCGCGAGGACGTGCGGCGTTTCGAGCGGCTGCGCCGCGGCGAGCGGGTTCGCGTGGAGGTCCGCTCGCGCGGACGCGGCGACCAGGCTGAGCTGGTACGCTTCCGCTGATCGGCCGCGTTGCGGTGCGCCTGCTGATCAGCCGGATGATTTCCGGCTGGTCAGCGAGGACACCGGGCCTGACTCAGCGCGCTGGCGGCTCGTCGGCACGCACAATGTCGAGATCGCCGAGCGTGTCACGCACGGCGCGCGGCAGGTTTGCGCGCAGCCAGTCCGCCATCTCCTCCTCGTCGTCCAGGATCTCCTCGCAGATGCGCGCGATCTTTTCGTGGCCGGCGTCGCGTGCGGCAACGATGATCGCCTGATACGACGCGACCTCGAGGTTCTCCGACGCGAAGTCGGCGAGGAAGTTGCGCACGACCTCGTCATTGAACGGTTCCGTCGACAGGCTGTTCACGGCGCCCGTGATCCGCCCCACCGCCGACTTCGCCTTCGAGGGCTTCCTGCCGAGCAGCCTGATGCACTTCTCCACCATCTTCACGTGCTGCTTCGTGCGCTCGAGATGTTGCAGATCGCGATCGCGAACGTGCGGCTGCCTGCGCGCATCGTCGGCGTGATTCTCGAGGATGGGGATCTGCGCCTTCTCGAGCGCGTACGCATCGTTCAGCCAGGCGAGCAACCGTTCCTCCGCGGCCGTCAGCTCGGCGGGCTCGTCGCCGGACAGCATTCCGCCCACGATATCGCTCAGCAGATGAGTCCGCTGCAGCGCGAAACCGATTCCTGCCGCGAACGCGACCGCGCCCAGCGGATTCGCGCGCACGCGATCCTGCAGATCGGATATGCTGCGGACCGCCAGCAGCTCGCTGAACTGGTCCTGGAGGCTGCCGTGCCCACCCTTCCGGTCGAGCTCGGTGGGATCAGGCCGGTCCTGCCGTTGTACGGTCTGCTGTGAGCTGGTCTGTCCGTGCGCGATTTCAGCGGCACTGGCAGCTGGCGCGATGCCGTGCCGGGGTGTGCTGCCGGCTCTCGTCGGCGGGTCATGGCGGGTCCGATCCATGTCAATCCTCCGCTGCAATGTCTGGATACCCGGCCCCGTCGGCCGAAGTCGCCGTGGCCGTGCCGGGGATGATGAGGCTGAACGTGCTCCCGGCGCCGAGCCTGCTCGTCACCGTCAGGTCTCCTCCCAGCGCGCGCGCGAATCGTCGGCTGAGGCCCAGGCCGAGGCCGCACCCGCCGAACCGTCGTGTCGTGCTCGGATCCACCTGCACGAACGGTTCGAAGATTCTCTCCAGGTTCTCTTCGCTGATGCCGATACCAGTGTCACGCACGCGGAAGGCAACGCCGTCGCCATTCGGCTCGACCTTCAGCTCGACGAGCCCCTCGTCCGTGAACTTCACTGCGTTCGTCAGCAGGTTGGCGAGGGCTCGGCGCACCTTGCGCCGGTCCGTGTGGAGCGGGATGTTCAGGGGCGGCGCGTCGAGTCTCACCTCGAGCCCCTTCTCGCCGGCCCTCGTTTCCACGAGCGCGATCGCCTCGCGCGCTATCGCATCCGCGCAGGTAAACTGCGGCACGATCTCGTCCGCAGCACGGTTCTCCGACACCGTGCTGAGCAGATCGTCCACGATCTGGCGCAGGTGCCAGGCGCTGAAGCGAATTTGGTCAGTCCACAGCGAGCCCTGCTCGTTCAATCCGCCCTTGCCCGTCTGCAGCATATCGGTGTAGCCGATCACTGCGGTCAGCGGCGTGCGCAGTTCGTGACTGATCAGGGCGAGGAACTCCGATTTGGCACGACTGGCCGCCCTCGCCTGTTCCGCTAGCTCCTCCTCGCGAAGCGCCGCCCGTACGAGCCGCGCATTGACCTCGCGCACCTCGTCGGTCTCCTGTTGCCGCGTGTGGGTACCGACGGCCTCGTCGAGCTCGATGACCAGGCCGGAACCGTCGATCTCGTCACCGCGCGGCCAGGCGGAAAGCCTGAAGTCATTGCCGGCGGCGGTGTACAGCTCCGCGGAATGAATGGGAACACCGCTCTGCAGCACGGTGTCGAGTCGCTGCGTGAGGGCAGGGCTGTTCAATACATCGGCAGGACGGCACCCGCAGAGGTCAGCGTGGGGGGATCCGGCGATGCGCGTGAAGGCGCGGTTCGCATATTCGAGGCGGTGGTCCGCACCGGTAGTGATGGCAATGCCGACGGGGGCGCGCTCGGCGAGCGTCAGCCATGCTTCGACTCCGACTGCTCCGCCGGCACTGTGCTGCACATTACCTCCTGCCTATTCGAGCACACTCCCGGCAGGTCGATACAGACGACCTTCGCCGCGCGATCTGGCGACGAGATAGCCCAGCCGGACCAGCCGCTCGAGTGCCCATTGCACTCTGGCGGCGTCTATCCGTGTACTTTGCACAATTGGTTCCACCTCGGATTCGCCGGCCTGGGAAATCACGTTCAGAACTGCGATCTCCGTAGCGGAGAGACGGGCAATGGAGATGTCCTCGCGAGGCACCGGTACCCCGGTAATGATACCGCGGTACTCGTTCAGCTCTTCACCGACGGTGATGCCACCCTGGCCGATGTCGTAGGCGCGCCATGCGGTCGGGTGTTCGCTGCCCCGCATCTTTACGACGGTCATGACCCTGCGGATACTGTCTTCCAGCTCGATGTAGCGCTGCACGATGAGATCGTCGACGAGGAACGACCCGGCTTCAGCCGGAAGGGGGCAGCGGCTCGAACGTGCCGGTCGCGCGGTTCTTCCGCACATCGTTCCAGGGGAACCAGCGCCCGTTCATGGCAATGTAGACGCCGGCAGGCAGCACCTGCACGAAGGAAAGCGCGCTGCCGAGATTGAAGAGGCCATCGGAGCTGCCGAACGCATAGGGAATCATGGCGCCGGTGAGGACAATGGTCTTGTCGGCATGCTGCTGCGCGAGCGCGCGCGCGGTTTCCACCATCGTGTCCGTGCCGTGCGTGATGACGATCTGACTTTCCGCGCATGTGAGGCACTGGTCGACGATGCGCGTGCGGTCGGCGCTCGAGATGTCCAGGCTGTCCATCATCATGAGCGTGGTGACGGCGACATCGACGCGCGAGCGCCCGAGCCGCAGCATCTCGGGGACGTGCGTCTCGCGGAAATCGAGCGTGCCGTGCAGCTCGTCGTATTCCTTGTCGAACGTACCGCCCGTCACGAACACCCGAATGCGCATGTCACTCACCGGATTCCGTGCGGTTACCGCGCCAGGCGTGGACGCCCCGGCGCAGCGTGACGAACGATGCTTCGAGCAGCTCCACGCCCACGAGAATGCCGACCGTGACCGCCGCCAGGGCCAGTGCCGCCTGGATCCAGCCGAAGCCGATTGCGGCGCCAATCGCAGCGAGCATCCAGATCGTGGCCGCGGACGTCACGCCAAGCACCGCTCCCTCGCGCGTGAGGATGACGCCGGCGCCCAGGAACCCGATGCCCGTCACAACCTGGCCCAGGACACGCGTCGGGTCGGCGCCCGGCTGATTAAACGAGCTGCTCAGGATGACGAACACGCACGTACCGAGACAGATCAGCACGCTCGTGCGGATGCCCGCCGGCTTGCCCCGGACCTGCCGCTCGAGGCCGATGATGCCGCCACAGAAGAACGCGGTGCCGACACGGACCCAGAACTCGGCGTTCACCGGATCGAGGAACGGCGGAGCTGGCTGCATGGCGCTGATCAGATCGAGTGGTGGATGGGTCGGGCGAGTGCCGCCTCAAGAATACGCACCGGCCTCCATCTCACAAGGGCGACATGCTGCCCGGACAGGACATCCGGCGGGACGTCGCGCGGGCAGCGACGTGGGTGACACCGATCATTCGATGTCGTCGATCGAGCGCGGCCAGTCGTCCTTCAGCAGGCGCGACATCGCGCGATCCGCCAGCACCCGGCCACCGGTCTGGCAGCGCGCACAGTAGTTCGTTTCGTTCGACGCGTAGCGGATGCGCTGGACGGGTGCGCCACAGACGGGACACGGTTTTCCGTAACGGCCGTGCACCGCCATCTCCGGGTGGAACGCCGTCACCTTCTCCGGCAGGGTGGCGCCGGCCTCTGCACGCAGTCGAGCCGTCCATTCCTCCAGCGTATCGCGCACCGCGGCATGCAGCCGCGCCACGTCAGCTTCGCTCAGTCTCCCGCTCAGTGCGAGCGGTGACAACCGCGCGCGGTGCAGGATCTCGTCGGAATACGCGTTGCCAATGCCGCTGAACAGCCGGGGGTCGGTGAGCGATCGCTTGAGTGTGTGGTTCTCCGAGCGCAGCACCTGAGCGAATGCAGCCAGATCCGCGGTGACGGGATCGATACCGCCCCGGTCGAACGCGTGCAGCGACTTCGCACCCTCGACCACATGAAGCATCGCGCGGCGGGTGGTCCCCGCCTCCGTCAGATAGAGTGTGCCATGCTCGAACATGAACTCCGCCAGCACGATCCGACCGCCGATCTTCTTCCCCGGCTCGCGCCAGCGAAGCCGTCCGGCGATCATGAGGTGCACGACAATGAACAGATCGCCATCGAGCGGCACGACGATCCGCTTGCCGATCCTGTCGACGCCTGCCACGCGCCGGCCTTCCACCGCGCGGATCGGCGGCTCGACGGAGCGGAGCACGAACGGATTGGTGATGCGCACGCGCTGGATGACGCGCCCGCCGATGAGCTCGGCCAGTCGTTCCATGTAGACGGTGACGTCGGGAAGCTCGGGCATTCCTATAGTTATACGATACCGGGAGCGGGAGCGGGAGCGCTGGCGGATCGCGGGACCGGGACAGCACGCGGAACCGCTGATCACAGGAACCTGCTGCGGCGGCCGCACCCGAACACACTCCCGTTCCCGTTCCCGTTCCCGCTCCCGCAATCGGATTCGTTGCTGTTCCTTCCGTCACCCGCCCATTGTAGCTTTCGTCAGTGACCCCTTCGCCGCCCTGGTCTATGCCGAATCCCGAAAACGCCGACGTAACGGCACTCCTGTCCGCGTGGAGCGCGGGCGACGCCTCGGCGCTGGACCGGCTCATTCCGCTCGTGTACGATGAGCTGCGGGCCATCGCGAGCCGCTCGCTGCGTGATGAGCGGGGCTCCGTCACGCTGCAGACGACCGTTCTGATCCATGAAGCGTATCTGCGGCTCGCGGGGGCGGAGGTCGGCTGGGAGGGGCGGCGCCATTTCCTGGCCGTGGCCGCGCGCACGATGCGCAGGGTGCTGGTCGACCACGCACGGGCTCGCCAGCGGTTGAAACGCGGCGGCGGCGTGATCGCGGTCACGCTGGGCGATCCGGCCGGTGAGGATGGTCCTGACCCGATCGACATCATAGCAGTCGACCGCGCTCTCGAAGAGCTGGAGGCGCTGGATGAGCGAAAGGCCCGGCTGGTCGAGCTGCACTACTTCGCCGGTGTGAGCTATGAGGATGCGGCCGAGCTGCTCGGCGTGTCGCCGGTCACCGTCCACCGGGATCTCCGCTTCGCCCGCAGCTGGCTGTACGATCGTCTGAGAACCGCTTGAACGAGATTACCATGGATCGCGAAAGGCTCGACCGTGCGCAGGCGCTCTTCGACGCCGCGCTCGAACTGGATGCGGCCGACCGCACCGACTTCATGGAAACCATGTGCGGCGCTGATGAGGAGCTGCGCGCGCTGGTCGGCCGACTTCTCGACGCGCACGAAGAGGCGGCGACGCTCGGCATCGTCTCGGGCGCCATACAGACGGCGGCGCGCGAGTGGAGTGACGGCGCAGGCAGCGGACGGCTGCTGGGTCCGTACCGGCTGCTGAGGGAGCTCGGCCGCGGCGGCATGGGCACGGTCTGGCTCGCGGAGCGCGCGGACGATGCATATCACGCGCAGGTCGCGATCAAGATCGTGCGCGGCGGGTTCGCCGATGCCGAGCTGGCGCGCCGGTTCCGCGCCGAGCGGCAGGTGCTGGCCGACCTCACGCATCCGAACATCGCGCGCCTGCTGGACGGCGGCGATGCGCCGGACGGTACGCCGTACCTGGTCATGGAATACGTCGATGGGGAGGCGATCACGGCGTATTCCGAGCGTCGCGAGCTGGATCTGCGCTCACGGCTCGAGCTGTTCCTGCGCGTCTGCGATGCAGTGCAGCACGCGCATGCGTCGCTGATCGTGCACCGCGACATCAAGCCGTCGAACATCCTCGTGGATGCGGACGGCGTGCCGAAGCTGGTGGACTTCGGCATTGCGAAGCCGCTCGCCGGGAATGCCGATGCCACGGCACTGATGGAGCGGCGGCTCACTCCCTCCTACGCGAGTCCGGAGCAGATCCGCGGCGAGCGTGTCACGGTCGGCACGGATGTGTTCTCGCTCGGTGTTCTGCTGTACGAGCTGCTGACAGGCGAGCAGCCGTTCGGCGCGCAGGCTTCCACGGCGGATCAGCAAAGGCGAGTGCTGGAGATGGATCCACCTGCAGCGAGCGTGGCGGTTCGGCAACGCACCGGAAGCGCGTGGTCGGTCAGCGGGCGGGCGCTGCAGGGTGACCTGGACAACATCGTGGCGCGCTCGATCCGGAAGGAGCCCGAAGCGCGGTACCCGTCGGTGCGGGAACTTGCCGAGGACATCGGCAGGTACGTTGCCGGTCAGCCGGTGCTGGCACGCCCGGCCACAATCAGCTACCGCGCACGCAAGTTCGTGCGACGCCATGCCGGCGCCGTCGCGGCCGCGGCCGCACTCGTGCTCGCGCTGGCCGGTGGACTCGGGGCGACGACGTGGCAGGCACGGCGCGCGGAATCCGCGCGTGCCGACGCCGTCACTGCGCTGGCCCAGGCGAACGTGGTCAAGGACTTCCTGACGGGTCTGTTCCAGGCGAGCGACCCGCGCGCTACGCGCGGCTCCGAGGTGACTGCGCGTGAGCTGCTCGAGCGCGGCGTGGAGCGCGCGGACGAACTGGCGGACCAGCCCGCCGTTCAGGCGGAGCTGCTCAGCGTGCTTGCCCGCGTGCAGCTGCAGCTGGGCGAGTACCGCTCCGCTGCCGACCTCACTGCACGTGCCGTGGACGTCCGGCGCACGCTGCCGCAGGGCGTCGACTCGCTGCTCGTATCCGACATGAACGTTCTGGGTAGCGCATTCGACAGGCTCGGGCAGCCGGACACCGCCGCGCATTATTTCCGGGAAGCGATCGCACTGGGGCGCCCCGTCCTGGGCGAGCAGCACGACGCGGTCATGGGTGCGATGAACAACCTCGCGACATCGCTCGCGCGCCAGGGACTCGATGAGGAGTCGCAGGACATGTACCGTCAGGTGCTCGAGCTCCAGCAGCGCGTGCTCGGCCCCGATCACATTGACAACGCTCCGGTCTACAACAATCTCGGCCTCCAGCTGACACACCACGGCCAGTACGCCGAGGCTGAGCCGCTCATGCGTGAAACGCTCCGTCTCTATCTGGCCGAGTTCGGCGAGGACCACCCGAACACGAGCTTCGGTCTCGACAACCTCGCCATGATGCTACGTGAAGCAGGCCGCTATGATGAAGCGGAGCCGTTCGCCCGGCGCGGCCTGGCCGTGCGCCGGCAGGTGTTCGGCCCCGACCACCGCTTCACCGGCGAATCGCTCTTCTCGCTCGGCACACTGCTCGCCCTGCGCGGCGCGCCCGGCGATCATGTGGAATCCGACTCGCTGCTCAGCGCAGCGCTCGTCGTCTATCACACGACGCTCGGCGAAGACCATCCGGGCACAGCATACGTGCTCCATTCGCAGGGCGTCCTTGCCGAGGCGCAGGGCGACCGTGCGGCCGCTGAACAGAAGTACCGCACGGCACTCGACATCCGGCGTGGATCGACCCGTGACTCGCCGCGCGTCACCATTCACACACTCGTGGCACTCGGACAACTCCTGCTGCCATCCGATACCGCAGCCGCGATGCCGCTGCTGCGTGAAGCGCACACCATTGCCGTCGAACGGCTGGAGCCCGGCGACCCGGTCCGGAGTCGTGCGGCGATCGCGCTTTCCCTCGGACTGGCCGTAACAGGCAGCAGTGCAGAGGCAGCGCCGGTTTTCGAAGCGGCCCTCCGCGCGCTGCGCGAGCGCATCGGCCAGGAGCATCCGGACACGCGCGCCGCGTGTGCCGCTGCACGTGCCGCCGGCATCGATGACGGCGGCACGTGCAGCGCCGGATCACCAGCGCAGAGCTGAACGCCCGCTCATCATGCCGGGCGCCGCGCACGAGCCCTGCCCGCGCGCCAGCGCGACATAGATCCGGTTCGTCACGGACCGCTCGTTCCAGACGACGTCATCGCGACAGTCGCCGTTCACGTCCAGCACCAGGATCCCGCCGCGGAACGCCGTCCAGTCCTCTGAGCCCGCGCTCGCCGGATGCTCCTGCGGCGTCGGCGTGAAGTCGAAGCCGCCATCGACGTTGCCCTGCGCTATCGTCATGTGGTTGCGGCCGACACCGATATCGATGAACAGGAGGTCGTCGCCGCCGTCCCCGTTGAAATCGCCCATCAGCGTCTCGAGCGTGCCCTGCAGGTCGAGCGGGTCGTGGCTCGAATACTGGAGGTGACGGAACCGGCCGTTCGTCTCGCCCAGCGCGCGGTGCAGAATGAACGCCGCGTCGTGCACGGTCCAGACCATGTCCATGCGGCCATCGCGATTGACGTCGCCCGTGTTCGTCACGTAGGACTGCCAGCCGGCGGCCGAGCCGATGGACTGCGCGGACATCGACAGGGTCAGCGTGCCGTTGCCGTTCGACCGGCCGAAGTGGATCCAGTTGTCGGACGGTGTCTTGTTCCATGTGATGTCGTCATCACCGTCGCCGTCGACATCGCCGATGTAGGCGACGTACGGCTGAAATCCCTGTGACGGATGTGTCATGCGTCCGCTATAGGCGAATGTACTGTCGGTGACGGCACGGGCAGTGAACGTGTAGTTGGACTGGCCGAGCAGGTTCCAGATGATGTCGCTGCGGCCATCGCCGTTCAGGTCGCCGACGTGAGTACGCCAGCCGTCGATCCATGCGGGCTCATTCGGATGGGTTGTGGGTGTGCGGAAGGCAAACGTGCCATCGCCGTTCGAGATTGCGATGTAGACGCGGTTCGCACCGCCACCCCGGACGCGGTTCCACATTAGATCGTCGAGACCATCGGCATTGAAGTCACCGACGTGCATCGTGTAGCCGTTGCCCCAGCCTTCCGGCGGCGTCATGTCATGGGTAACTGCCGTTCGGATGTCGAACGTTCCGTCGGTCATTCCGAACCCGACGGCGATGCGGTTGGATCCGGAGACCAGGTGGTTCCACAGCAGATCGCCACGGCCGTCGCCGTTGAAGTCGCCGGTCGTGACGGAGTAGGGTGTGGGGACGGGCGATGAGCCTTCCTGTATGGAAGGGAAGTCGAAGCGTCCGCCGGCCGCGGCCTTCGGGCTGCACTCGGTCAGCGTGTAGCTGCTCGTCTCGGAGACTTCTGCGGTCCTGTTGTCACCGAGGTAGTTGAGCTGATAGGAAATGGGGCGTGCCGTCGTGAGCGAGACGGGCTCATCGCTGGTGAAGTACGCCTTGAGATTGCCGGTGGCGATGAGGTTCAAAACGTTCTGCGCATCGCCCCCGATCGTCGCTACGCGGACATTCTGCTGATCGAGCGTCTCGAGCAGCTCCGCCTCGGTGTAGCCGCTCGCCCCGCCGGCGACGCCATTGTACGATGCGGATATCGCCGCCTTGATCCTGTGCTCCGAGTGCGTGGACGTCAGCGAGTACGTGAGGATCCGGCCATACGAGATACTCGCGATGTAGACGGGCGGGTTGTTCGGACCAATGTAGCCGTCGCTGATCAGCTTCTCGAGCTTCGCCTGCGTGAAATCGTCCGTGAAAAAGTCGCCGGCGCTCGCCGGCAGCTCGATCGCGATCGTGAACATTCTCTGCACGAAATGCGCAGTGTACGTCTTCTCGTTGGCGACACGTGACGTCGACAGATCGGTCTTGGCCTTGCCGCCCAGGTAGCGCGCGGACAGCCCGAGCTGGAGCGCAGCCTGTTCGACGGAGTACGTGATGTTCTCTTCCCACGAGATGCTCGATCCCGTCTTGTGGCCGCGGTCCGCCGCACGCTCGATGAGGCCGCCAACGGCCGATTGCACGCTGCCGAGTGTGGGACGCGGAATGACCGCGACGTTGTCCTGCGTCAGGAGGTCGATCGATATCGTGAGAGTGTCGCGCTCGGTGATCGTCAGCTCCTCGAACGAGCCGCTGCCACCCTTGTAGCTCGCACCCTGGATCAGGTTGCCGAGCCACATGATGTTGGCGTTCGGCTGATACATCGCGATCTCTGCGGGCGTGTCCGTCAGAGAGTAGGGTGTCTCGGTGCAAGCGTAGATCACCGGCTGCACGATCCCGCCGGGGCCGGGCTCCTGGACCGTCTGCTCGGTCGTGGTCGCCGCGCCTGCGACGGCGTTGGAAGTCGGCTCGAGTGGCGCATAGTCGGCCCAGGTGTCCGGCAGTGTGTTCATGTAGGCATCGACTGATGCCGGCGGTGTCGAGCTCCCCGGATCGGTCGGCCCGTTCGCGTCCTCGGAGCATGCCAGCAGGAACGTGAGGGAGACCGCGAGGAAGGTCGTACAGGCAGGATGACGTCGTGGATCATGCATGGATCGGCTCCTCCGAAGGTGAAACGGTGCAATGATGCCTCTTCATGGGAGTGCGTCATCTGGCCGATCTCACCTTCATTCGTGCCCCGGATCGTGTTTCTCGCCGGGCCTCCCGTCAGCCGACTGCGTGTCCTACCTTGTCCCGGCAGTGCCTGGCGTCGTTCGATTCCCGGATGGGGAGGTTCCTTGCGCAGGACTGTCGACATCGCAGTACTGGTCACGGCCGCTGCCTGCACGCCCGCGGTCCCGACTCCAGCTGCTCCGGGAGGTAACGACTGCGTGGTCGTCGCTGACAGCGCTCGCTCGCGCATCACGCTGGGGCTCGCCGATGCTCCGACACCGGGCACGTTCGAGGACCCTGTAACAGGCCCGCAACTGTACGAGACGCTCGTACGGGTCGACTGCATGGGCCGGGTCGGCAGCGGCCTGGCGGTCGGCTGGTCCTCGGGGAACGGTCGGGACTGGCAGTTCGAGATCCGGAGCGGCGCGTCGTTCTCCGACGGCACGCCGGTAAACGCACGGAGCGTCGCCACTGCTCTCTCGACGCTGCCCGTCTTTGCGGGTGTGAGTGCGCTGGGAGAGTACGACCTGCGCGTGATGCTCGCCGAGTCGACGGATGTGAGCCTGTTCGCGCGGCGTTACGTTGCGGTGCGACGTTCGGACGGTGCCGGAACGCCGATGGGGACCGGAGCCTACACCCTGTCGCCCGGCCCGCGCGACCGTGCGCTGGTGCTCGCCCTCCGCAGCTCGCCCGCAAGGCCGAGCGCGGACGTCGCGCGCGCCTCGGTACCGGATACCATCGTCGTGCGGGCGTTCGGCACCGACCTGCGCAGGGCGATCGATGCGGGCGTCGACCTCCTCGTGACGCACGATGCCGCTGTCATCGCGTACGCGCGCGCTCGTTCCGGCTACCTCGTTGAGCCGCTGACGTGGAGCAGCACATACGTGCTCGCCGCGACTGGCGATGCGGACGGCCATGCGGACGTTCCTGCGGACGCGTTCCCCTCCGCCGTAGTCGGCGCCGCGGCGCGGCCGGCACAGCCGCCGTTCTGGTGGGACGGCTGCGCCGCGGTCCTGGAAGCCGGTGACCATGTCGCCCCTGAGCCGGCAGGCATCACCGTCGGGCAGACCGGCCGGATTCTGTTCCTGCGTGAAGACCCGGTCGCGCGAGCGATCGCGGAGCGAATCGCTGCGCTGGCGCGCGGACGTGCACCGCAGTGGCTTGCGAGCCGTCTGGCATCCCACGCCGCGCCGACCGCAGTGGGTGTAGACGCTGCCGAGCTGCGCGGGGCGCTGGAAGACGGCGGTGCGCTCGCTGTCGTGACCCGGGTCAGGCGCGTGGAACACGCAGGCTGCAACCCGGACTCCGCCCTGGAGTACGCGCCGCTGCTGCACTGGCAGCTGACGCCCTTGATCGACGTTCGCGACGACCTGGTCTATCGGGCGGGCATTGGCCGTGTGACTGTGGACGCGGATGGCACGCTCCGGTTCGGCGGCCCATGACGTTCCGCACGCGCATACTCCTCGCCTGCCTCGCCGTCGCGGCCGTACCGCTCCTCGTCCTCGCCGCGGGCGCCCGTCACGTTGTGCGCGAACGTCTCACGCTCCAGTACCAGGAAAGCGTGGAGCAGTCGGCGCAGGCTGTGCAGGCCGAGCTCGCGCGCACTGCCGCTGTGCTCGACGAACGCATCCGCACGCTGGTGGCGCGGACCACGGACCGCCCCGACACCCGCGCAGCACTGCTCGATTCGGAGCCGGGTACGGCGCTGGTCGACTACGCACCGGACGCGATGCGGCTGGCCGGACTCGACTTCATGCTGCTGCTCGACGAGCGTGGCAGCGTTCTCAGCTCCGGCCATTTCCGCAACGATTACGGACGGGACCTCCCATGGCTGACAGGACTCGCCACGATCTCAGGCCCCGCAGTGGTAGAAGCGCACCGGCCGGCAGGCTCGTTCACGGCACTCGTGCGTGCCCGATCGTTCGAGCTCGGCGACCGCAGCTTCGCGCTGGTGGCGGGAGTGGAAATCGATTCGACGTTCGTGTCCCGGCTGACGGACACTGTCGGAAACGTTTTGGTGACGCTGCAGCGCCCCGACGGCATCATCACGGGTGCCATGCCGCTGCCCGGGGACGCGGTCACACAGACGATCGGGGTTCCGTTCATCGCCGGTGACGATGCCGCTGATGGCGATACTGCGACATGGATGATATCGCAATCGCTCGCGCCGCTGCATGCGATCGTCGCTCTCGTGGATCGATGGTTCGCCATTGCGCTCGGAACGGCGCTTCTGCTGGCCTTCGTGATCGCACGGATCCTCGCCGCACGCGTCACGCGGCCGCTCGAGCGGCTCGCCCGCAATGCCAGTCGCGTCGAGCTGACGCGCTACGACGTCCGGCTGTCAACGCCCCGGCGCGACGAGATCGGGTCGCTGTCGCGGCTGCTCGACCGGATGGTGCAGCGCCTGCGCGCTGGCGCACAGCAGCTTCGTGAAGCGGAGCGACGCGCGACGGTGGGCGACATGGCTCGCCAGGTGAACCACGACATACGCAACGGTTTGCTGCCGATCCGCAATGTCATACATCACCTCGGCGAGGTTGCAGAGGAGTCGCCTGGAGAGCTCGCCGCTGTGTTCAACGAGCGGGCGGGCACACTGCGGGGCGGAATCGGGTATCTGGAGAACCTGGCGACGAATTACGCGCGGCTCACTCCGCGCACGGAACGCAGGCCGTGCGATGTGAACGCCATCATCGAGGCGCTGCGGGATACGGGAGTACCCGATGACGATCGTCTCACACTCGAGCTCACACGTCCGCTGCCGCATGCGACCGCCGATCCGGTCGCACTCCGGCGCGTCCTCGAGAACCTCATGATCAATGCGCTGGAGAGCCTCCCCGCTGGTGAAGGCCGCGTGACCATCCGCACGGCTGAAGCCGCAGCGGCGCCGGACCGCGGCGTCGCGATCATCGTGGCGGACACGGGGGCCGGCATCCCGCCTGATGCGGTGGACCGGATATTCGATGACTTCTACACGACGAAGGAGCGCGGCACCGGTCTCGGCCTGTCGATCGTGCGGCGCCTGGTGACGGACATGGGCGGACGCATCCGCGTGCAGAGCGAGCCCGGCCGCGGCACGATGTTCACTGTTGACCTGCCGGTAGAGGGCCAGTGACCGAGCAGCAGGGACCCGTACCGCCGAGCCCGCGCGTTCTCGTGGTCGATGACGTCGTTGCCATGGCGGAGCAGTACGCGTACGACCTGAAGCGCCTGGGCGGCTACCGCACGCGCATTGCCGGCGGCGGACGCGAGGCGATCGCGGCGATGGTGGAGGAGGAGGTCGACTGCGTGATTCTCGATCTCGAGATGCCGGGCATGGACGGCTTCGAGGTCCTGCGAACGATGCATGACCGTGACCTGGACCTGCCGGTCATCGTCTATACGGGCACGGGCGACTTCGAGCGGTGCGCACATGCGATCCGACTGGGCGCGTACAGCTTCATCGACAAGGCCGAGTCGATGCAGCGCGTGGTGCAGGAGGTGGGCAATGCACTCGAGCGCGGCCGTCTGGTACGTGAGGTCAGGACACTGCGTGCACGGGTCAACACCGAGTCCACGCTGATCGGCGACTCCGCTCCCATGCGGAAGCTGCGCGAACAGATCCGTGTGCTGGCGCCGATCCCGAGCCCGGTCCTGATACTCGGCGAGAGCGGATCGGGCAAGGAGCTGGTAGCGCACGACCTGCACGCGTTCGGGACGGATCCCCGGGCACCGTTCGTTCCGGTCAACTGTGCCGCGCTGCCGGAGGCACTCGTCGAAAGCGAGCTCTTCGGTCATGAGCGCGGCGCGTTCACCGGCGCCGACCGTGCGCGCCGCGGCGCGTTCGAGCTGGCGGGGCGCGGCACGCTGTTCCTCGATGAGATCGGCGAGCTGCCGCTGCCCGTTCAGGCCAAGCTGCTACGTGCTCTGGAGGCACGCGAGATCACACGGCTCGGCGCCGAACGACCGACACCCGTCCTCGCGCGCGTCGTGGCCGCCACGCACCGCGACCTGGACGCCGATGTGGACGCGAAGCGGTTCCGGCAGGACTTGTACTACCGACTGAACGTACACATCCTGAAGGTGCCGCCGCTGCGCGACCGCAGCTCGGACGTGCCGCTTCTCGTCAATCACTTCCTCGCCATCCTGTGCGACCGCTTCGGTATGCGCAGGAAGGCGATCTCCGATGACGCCATGGCGCTGCTCACGGCCTGCGACTGGCGCCGCAACAACGTCCGCGAGCTGCGCAACATCGTCGAGCGGGTCATCATCGCCGCCGGCGATGGCGACATCGGGCTGGATCACATCCCGCCCGAGATCGCCAACCACGCGGGCGATACGCCGTCCACATCGCTCCAGGCGAAACGTGCGGACGCCGAGCGGCAGATCATTATTGACGCGCTCGACCGTAACGGCGGCCACGTCACCAACACCGCGCGCGAGCTCGGCCTCGCCGACCACGCGAGCCTGCTCAAGATCATGCGCAGGCTGGACATCAGGCGCGGCTGACGGAACGACGCACGCCGCTCGTTCCGGCGCGCCGCATCGTCGGTGCCTTCAGCTCGGTCGCGTCGCCACTTCAGTTCATTCAGCTCGGGTCCAGCGCCTCGTCGATACGCTCCACAATGTCGCGCAGGTGCGCACGCGCCACGCCGGTCGCCTGGCCTGCAGCGGTGTTCGCCGCGGCACGCACGCTCACCAGCTGCGCACGAGCCAGCGCCCGCACATCCGACGCGTCCGTCTCACTGTTCAGCAGCGCGGCCAGCCGCGCGACGTGCGCACGGTGCAGCGCACGACGATAGGCATTGCGCGCGGTCGCGGCCGCACTGCCCCACACGGCCGAACGGACGTCGTCGAGGTAATCACCGACCGGCCAGGCCCGGCCGGGGTGGGTCAGCTCGAGCTCCGCCATCCTGCCGAGCCGGCTGCTCGACAGCAGGTTGCTCACCATCGCCGCCTGTCGCTGCTGCAGCTGCTGCGGCCCGCCCGTGCCGATGCGATCGAGAACGGCCTGATCCAGTATCCAGACGGGCTCCTCCAGTACCTGTTCAGCGATGAACTCGAGGGCCCGTTCCTGCTCCGCGCGCGGGACGGGACTGTAGACCGCGCCTGCCTGATCGGCCGTCTTGAGATCGGCGTGCACGCCGCCAATCACGGCCGCGACGTGGTTCACGTAGCGATACCACTGCCCCACGAACTCACCGTAGATCTCCTCCAGATCGGAATAGTCCTCGCCCGGCCGCGTAGTCCACCGGATGAGGTTCGGCAGCACGCGCTTCAGGTTCTCGATGCCGTACGTGCTCGCACGCACCGGATCATCGCCGATGTCCTCCGTCTGCGACCGCGGGTCCGCGGCTGACGGCTGGCCCTGGAGGAACCGGTAAACCGGGTCGTTCGCGCGGTCCGTGATCCAGCGGTTGAGTGTGGCCACCTCCGCGTCGGGCGTCGGCGCGTCCGGCAGGACGCGGTATCCCCAGTTGATCGAGTGGTGGTCATACGGCCCGATGCGGCGGATGAAGTCCGCGCCGGTAAGACCATCGCCTGGCTGCGCCACGTAGTTCTGCCGCGCGTAGTCCATGATCGACGGCGCCACACCCATGCGCGCGGCGAAGGTCGGTGACCGCAGCGAATCGACAGGATACGCGGAGCTCGAGATCATGTTGTGCGGGAGTCCGAGGGCGTGACCGACCTCGTGTGCGATCACCTGCCGCATCGCCTCGCACATCAGTCCCTCATCGATCGGCAGGCTCCGCACCGCCGGGTTCGCCGCACCCGTCTCGATCAGCAGGCGGTTGCGATACGAACGGAGATGGTTGTGGTACCAGACGATGTCGCTCTCAATGATCTCGCCCGTGCGCGGATCGCTCGTGCTCGGACCCTGTGCGTTGCGGGTCTCGCTCGCGGCCCACCGCACCACCGAGTAGCGCACATCCTCCGGGTTCCAGTCCGGGTCCTCGGCCGCCGACGGCGGATCGGCCGCGACAATGGCATTGCGGAAGCCGGCCGTCTCGAATGCCGCCTGCCAGTCCTCAATGCCTTGACGCACGCACGAGCGATACTCGGGCGGTGTCGCAGGATCGAGATAGTAGACGATCGGCTTGACCGGCTCTACCAGCTCGCCACGCGCGTACGCGGCCCGGTCGCTCGGCTCCAGCCGCCACCGCCGGATGAAGCGCTGCTCCGGCGCCTTCTGATCCGCAATGCCGAAGTTGATCTGACGGATGCTGAAGTAGCCGACCCGGTCGTCCGCATGGCGCGGCCGCATCGGGTCGCGCGGCAGCAGCACCAGCGACTGGTTCATGTCGATCGTGAGGGCGCCGATGTGCTCATCCGAGGGCGGTGTCGTCGCCTCGAACGTCTGTGTGTGCCGCACCTCCACGTTCATCGGGTACGCACGCGCCGAATTGATGTAGCTGCGTTCCGGATCGAGGCGCCGCACCCCGTACTCGCGGCGCCGAGCGGGGCTCAGTCCGCTGATCGCAGGCGTATCGCCCTTGTAGAAATCCGTTACATCGACCACGACCCCGCCGGAGTCCGGCGTGATCGCCGCAATCGGGAACGATGCGACGATCGGCGCCAGGTTGTTTGCCATTACGCTGAGCGCAATCGCCGCACTGTCGGCCGCAACCTGGTCGTAGGAGTGCTTGCGCAGCAGGATCCGGTCGCCGCGGCGCTCCCACGTCATGATCTGCTCCTGCGCCGAGAAACCCGCTGGATTGAACCCGCCGAAATTCGTCGGCACACTCGCCCACCGGCTGATCATCAGCATCTCGCGGCCGAGCAGTGAGTCCGGAATCTCGAACAGTACCCGGTCCGCGGTGCTGTGCACCACGAACATCCCGCTGTCTGCAGTCGCGTCGCGCGGGATCGCCTGCGCATACGGCTTCATCCCCGTGTCGCGCGCGGCCGCCCCCGCTGGACGGTCCGGTGTCTGGGCAGGTGCGGCGGCCGCGCGCGTGCCGCAGCCGCCGGCGGCGAGCAGCAGGACGCACAGCCCCGTGAACGCGGCGTCGTCAATTCTCATGATGGGCTCGATGCTGGTGGGCGCGGTGAATTCGGACTGGAGAAATACGTAATCGGGCGCCTGCATGCAATCGGACTGCGGACGCCGTGCGATGTGTCCACGCGGACACAGCGCCTCCTGCATTCGTGTCCCGCCAGCCACGTCGCGACCGACCCGCCACCGCAGAGTATTCGCCGTAACGTGTTTTGCCATAAGGCATTCCGCCGCTCCGGTACGGTCGTGCCGGCATGGTTGCGCGCTTGCTCCTGTGCATCGCCACAACGCAACGCGAACCGCGCCGCGAACGGCGCACGAACGAGGAGGAATCCCATGATGAAGACGAATGCAGTACGCGGCCTCGCGACGGCCGGAACAGTCGCAGCAGTGGTGCTGCTCGGTGCGTGCAGCGATGATCGCGATGCGCAGGCACGGGCCGCCGAGGGCGGAGTCGTCGTTGCACACGCAGCGCCGGCGCCCGCGCCTGCGGTCACGCCGATCGACACGTCGACGCTGGAGCCGGCCCCACGGTTCACGAACGTCGCCTACGCCGATGCGGAGTCGGTCTTCCGCAGGGGCAGGTATGACGAATCGGCCGAGATGTTCGAGGTTTACACGTCGGAAAACCCCACGAACGCATTCGGTCACTACATGCACGGGCTGTCCGCGTGGAAGTCGGGCGATCACGCGACAGCGGAGGATGCGCTCACGCGCGCCGTCGAGCTGAGCGGGGAGACCGTGAAGATCCGTACGAATCTGGGTCGCGTACTGCTCGAGCGCGGCCGGGCGGCGGAGGCGCTGCCGCACCTGGAGCAGGCCGTGGAGCTGGAGCCGACATCGCACGAGGTGTGGCGCGTGCTCGGGAACGTCTACGCCGGGATGGGCCGGAGTGTGGATGCGATCGATGCGTATCGCCAGGCGCTGATGCTGAACGATCACGATGCGTGGACGATGAACAACTATGGGCTCGCACTGATCCGCATCGGCCGCTACGAGGATGCGCTGCGCCCGCTGTCGCGGGCCGTGGAGCTGGTGCCGCTGTCCGCGACGTTCCAGAACAACCTGGGCGTTGCGCTGGAGCGGACGGGTGAGCTGGAGAGTGCACGTGCGGCTTTCGCCGCGGCACTGGGCGCTGACAGCACGTACGTCAAGGCGGCCGCGAGCCTGGAACGCGTGGAGGCGCGGCTCCTTATGTCACCCATGGACGCGATCGACGTGTCGATATTCGCGCGGCAGTTCGTGGAGGACGTGGCCGCCTGGACAGGCGAGGATCAGCACGACTGCTAGTGGACTGGAAACCGGACGGCGGCTCCATTACCGGGCCCGTCGTCCGGTTCCGCTCGTCTACTCCGAAGCGTGCACGTCGCTGTAGGGGTCGGGCACGAACGCGACGCGATCGATGCGGCGACCGTCCATCGCAATGACGCGCAGCACGCCCCCTGTCACGGTCACCTCATCACCGACCTTCCCTACCCGGCCGAGCGTGCCGAAGACGAATCCGCCTACGGTCTCGTACATGTCCTCGGGCAGATCCAGCTCGAATCGCTCGTTCACCTCCGTCACCGGGACCGAACCGCTGATGCGGACCTCGCCTTCGAGCTCCTCTTCGAACGGGAGCGGGTCCTGTTCGTGCTCGTCCTGGATCTCGCCGACGATCTCCTCGATCAGATCCTCGAGCGTCACGAGACCGGCGGTACCGCCGTACTCGTCCAGGACTATCGCCATCTTGAGCCGCTGCATGCGCATCTCGCGGATGAGCGCTTCGACAGGCTTCGATTCGGGCACGAACGTCGCCGGCCGCAGCACGGTCTTCAGGTCTCTGACCCCCTCGCGCGCCGCGCGCCACAGATCGCGTGCGATCAGCACGCCGACAATGCTGTCCACGCGCTCGTTGTAGACCGGCAACCGCAGGTGCCCCTCGTCGAGCATTACCCGCTGCGCCTCATCGAGGGATGTGGAGATATCGATGGCCACCATCTGCGTGCGCGGCGTCATGACCTGACCGACCCGGACCTCATCGAGGTTCATGACATTCGTCATCACCTCCCACTCGGCCTGGTCGATCGTCCCTTCGCGGCGACCGATCTCCGCCAGCACTTCGAGCTCCGCTCGGCTCACCGTCGAGCCACGTTCCCCCTTGGGCGTGATGAGCCGGTTGAACACGGCCAGCGGGATCAGAATCGGCTTCATCAGGATGATCATGACGCGGAGCACACGCGCTGCGGCGGGAGCGAGCTGCTGCCAGAATGTCGCGCCGATGGTCTTGGGCAGGATCTCGGAGAAAATCAGGATGATCAGCGTCAGCACTGCCGAGAACGCCGCGATCCACCGGCTTCCGAACACCTCCAGCGCTATGGCGCCGCCCATGGCAGCACCGATGGTATGCGCGATCGTGTTGAGCGTCAGGATGGCCGCGATCGGCTCGTCGATGTTGCTGCGCATGCGCGCGAGCAGATCGCCCGCCGGATCGCCCTCTTCCTGGAGCACGGCCACGTAGGAATGCGAGACCGACAGCAGTACCGCTTCCAGGATGGAGCACATGAACGAGATCGACAGCGAAACGCCGATGACCAGCACGAGGGTGGTCATGGCCGCGCGCTATGCCCGTGCACGGATCGCGGAGTCATGCCCCGCTCACGGTGTGCGGACGACAGTCAGCCGGCCTCGAGCAGCCAGACGCCGAACCAGGAACGATCGTCCGTCCAGTACCGTGCCGCCCGCCAGCCCGCCCCTGCGACCATCTCTTCGAAACCATCGCGCGAGTACTTATAGGAGTATTCCGTGGTGATGTGGTCCCCGGCCTCGAATCCGAATGTCCAGGCGGGGCCGCCCGTGGGGTTCGGTATAGTCACGGTGCACGGCCGTGTACACAAGAGTCGCATCTCAATGCGATGGTCGCCTTCGTCGTAGAAGGCGTGATGCCGGAACGCAGTGAGGTCGAAGTCTGCGCCCAGCTCGCGGTTCAATCGCACGAGCATGTTGAGGTTGAACGCGGCGGTGACGCCGGCCTCGTCATTGTAGGCGCGCTCGAGAACAGCCGTGTCCTTCTCCTGATCCACACCGATCAGCAGCCCGCCCGAGTCGCCGCACAGCGAGCGCACCCTGCGCAGGAACGCCGCCGCCTCGAGCGGCTGGAAGTTGCCAATGCTCGAGCCGGGGAAGAATGCCACGCGCGCCGTCGGTGGGGTGTCCGGCTCCGGCAGTGTGACGGTCTGTGTATAATCGGCGCAGACGGGGAGCACCTGCAGCGCGGGAAACTCGGCCGCCACGTCAGTGGAGAAATCGATCAGCTGTCTACGTGAGATGTCGATGGGTGAATACGCGACGGCCGTATCGAGCGCACGCAGCAGCAACCGCGTCTTCAGACCGCTGCCGCTGCCGAACTCGATGAGATGCGCGGCGGCGGGTATGGCGGCGGCGATGTCGCTGTCGTAGCGCTCGAGGATCTCCAGCTCGGTGCACGTCGGATAGTATTCCGGCAACGTTGTGATCTGCTCGAACAGTGCTGCGCCCGCGGCGTCGTAGAAGTACTTCGGCGGCAGCGAGCGTGGCACGGACGAGAGGCCGCGCACGACGTCATCGAGCATCCGGTCGGCGGCCGGATGCAGATCATGCAGACGTACCGAACCGCTGCTCATCCGTCGCTCGCCAGCCGGACGCCGCTGAACTGCCAGGTCGCCTCGGGGGGGAAGAAGTTACGGTACGTGGCACGAATGTGACTGCGCGGTGTCGCGCAGGAGCCGCCGCGCAGCACGAACTGGTTGCACATGAACTTCCCGTTGTACTCGCCGATCGCTCCCGGAGCCGGACGATAACCCGGGTAGGGCGAGTACTGACTCTGTGTCCATTCCCAGACGTCACCGAACATCTGTTGCAGACCCGCCGTGTCAGCACGCGCGGGCAGCGGATGGTAGTTGCCATCCTCGACCAGGTTACCCGCACCGGTGCCGTCGACCGCTGCCCCCGCAGCGGTCGACGCAGCGGCGATCTCCCATTCCGCTTCGGTCGGCAGCCGCGCTCCGCGCCAGCGGGCGAACGCGTCGGCCTCGAAGTAGCTCAGGTGGCACACCGGCTCGTGCGCCTCCACCCGCCGCATGCCGTTCAACGTGAACAGCCACCACTCGCCGTCGCGCTGCTCCCAGTAGAACGGCTCGCTCCACTCGTTCTCCTGAACGGCCGCCCAGCCCATCGAAAGCCACAGCTCCGGTCTGCCGTATCCACCATCTTCCATGAATTCGAGGTATTCGCCGTTCGTGACGAGGCGCGAAGCAAGTTGGAACGGCTCAACGTACACCCGGTGCCGCGGCGATTCATTGTCGTAGCTGAACCCGTCGCCGGTATGCCCGATCTCGTGCAGTCCGCCCTCGAAAGCCACCCACTCCGCCGACCCGGTGTCGCCGGACGGGTCTGCCGTCCGCGGCCGGTATACGGGACGCAGCGGATTAACGGAGAATACGTGCTTGATGTCAGTCAGCATCAGCTCCTGGTGCTGCTGCTCGTGGTTCAGACCCAGCTCGAGCAGGCCGGCGATGGCACCGTCCTCCCTTTCCCGGAGCAGGCGCTGCATAGCTTCGTCGACGTGATGCCGGTAGTCGTACACCTCGGCGACGGTCGGACGCGAGATGTAGCCGCGCTGCGCCCGGCAGTGCCGCTCGCCCGCCTGCATGTAGTACGAGTTGAACAGGAACGCATAGCGCGGATCGATCTCCCGATAGGCCGGCAGATGCGGCTTCAGGATGAACGTCTCGAAGAACCAGCTGGTATGCGCGAGGTGCCACTTGGTGGGGCTCACGTCCGCCATCGACTGAACCACGAAGTCCTCCGTGGCGAGCGGCTCGCACAGACGCTCCGTCTGGCCGCGCACCTCGATGTACCGCGCAACCGGCGGCGCCGCCGCCGCCTCTCTCATCACTGTAGCCATAAGTTTCCTGCAGGGGTTGGACCCGATTGTGCCGTGCCGCCGTGCTGTCGGCGGGGCCTCCGGCGTCTGGAAGTGCAAGCTCCATTCCGGTACTGGGTACCCACCCGGCCCTCGGGCGGTGTCCGTGCGGACAGGCACGTTCTTCGCGCGTACCGGAGGCGAACGCAAACCCGCACAGGAGCATGAAATGGACCCGGTCCCCTACGAGATACGAAGGGAAGATGTGGACGAGGTGCTGAGCGCGTACGAATCGGTGGGCGGCAGCTGGACGGCGGAGGAGAGGCAGGCGGCCGTGGAGCATGTGATGCGGCACGTACTCGAGATCGATGAGACGGTGCGCACGGCACCCGAGGAGCGGCGGCTCATGCCGCGCGGCGTCGGCGACGAAGGCTCCCGGCCCGGTGACGACTCGCCGCGGCGTGACATGGCTCTGGCCGCGATAGAGGATGTGCTCATCCGTGATGGCTACATCGATGTGAGTGGCACGGAGGAGCGCGTGTTCCCCGTGACTGAACGGGCCGACTGAAGCCGGTCCGGCCACGCGCCGGCCGGCGCACGCCAGCGCTCGGCTCACGCCGCGACTAAATGATACCATGGAGCGACGCGCCGCGTGCGCCCAGACGGTCGACGCGGCGCTCGACTCCGGGATCCTTCTCCAGAACGGGCGCATGGTGCGGCTTGATGCGCGCATCGATGATGACCGGACCGCGGCAGCCCCAGTGCTTGTGCTCGATGAAGCTGCCGACGCCGTGCACATCGTGTGACGGATTGCTGCGCGTGAACGTGACCCAGACGAAATTGTCGATCGACGCCGCCGTGAACGCGGGGTCATCGCACAGCACCAGCAGTGGCAGGCCATCGAGCGGCTGGTCCCGCAGCTCCCCTTCCAGCAGGCGGATCTCCTGTGCCGCGCGCGCGTACGTCGTAAACGGCGGCGCCTTGAGGGTCGCCACACCGGGAAACACCAGCTGCACACCTGCGAATGGCAGCGGCAGCGCCAGATCCGGCGGCAGCCCGCGCGCCAGCTCGCGGCGCCTCGTCCCCGCGGCTGCGATCGCCAGCTTCGAGCCCGCATTCAGGCCGGTGCCGCTGTAGTCGAGCGTGTCGATCGTCGTCCTGGTCTGGAAATGCAGGTCACGCGTCGGATCGAAACGCTCGAGCACGTGCATCATGAACGCCGCGACGTCGTGGATGTCGAGGTCCGGGTCATCCTCGTGCGCGCAGATCCACAGGTACTTGGCCAGACTCAGCTGATTCTTGCCGAAGATGTGATTGGCGATCGTGAGCAGCTCCTGCGGATGACGCTCCTCGAGGAACGGCGTGTAGCGCTCACTGCCGATCGCGAACAGCAGCGGGTGGACACCGGCGGCATCCACGGCATGGACTGCGTGAACGCCCGGGATCTCCTGCGGTATGGCAGTGCCGGTCAGCTCATGGATCAGCGCACCGAAGCTGGTGTCCTCCTGCGGCGGCCGGCCGACCACGGTGAACGGCCAGATCGCGTTCCTGCGGTGATAGACGTGGGCGACGCGCATGACGGGAAACGGGTGCGCGAGACTGTAGTAGCCGAGATGGTCGCCGAACGGACCTTCCGGCTTGTTGTCGTGCGGGTGCACGGTCCCCGTGATCACGAAGTCGGCATCCGCCGAGACGACGAATCCCGCATCATCGCGGAACCAGCGGAACGCGCGATTGCCGAGCGCGCCGGCAAACGTCACCTCCGGCAGTCCCTCGGGCAGAGGCATTACCGCAGCGAGCGTGTGCGCGGGCGGGCCGCCGACGAATACGCTGACATCGAGAGGTCTGCCCGCCTCGTTGGCGCGCGCCTGGTGCACCCCGATACCGCGATGGATCTGGTAGTGCAGCCCGATCTCGCGATCGGGGACGTACTCGTTGCCGCCCATCTGGATGCGATACATGCCCAGGTTGGCGTTCATGACGCCGGGCGCATTCACATCCTCGGAGTAGACCTGCGGCAGCGTGATGAACGCACCGCCGTCGCGCGGCCAGTTCACGATCTGCGGCAGCTCGCTGACCACCGCCGTGCCATGGCTGACCGGTGCAGCCCGCCTCATGCGCCGGGGCAGTGCGGACGTGGCGGTGCCGAGGACGGGCAGATAGCGGACCGGACTCTTCGCGGCGCGGAGCGGATCGTACTTGAGCGCGACGAGAGCCTTCACTCGATCGAGAGTGTCGCGGAAGATGAAGCGCGAGCGCTCCATGGTGCCGAACAGGTTGGAGACAGCCCGGAACCGCGTGCCCTTCACATTCTCGAACAGGAGCGCGGGCCCGCCGCGCTCGTGGACGCGCATGTGGATGGCTGACATCTCCAGATACGGATCGACCTCCTCGCGGATCCGCACCAGATGGCCATGGCGTTCGAGATCGAGCACGCACGATTCCAGGCTCTCGTACCCCATCATCCTTCTCCGTTGCCGGCGCGCAGCATTCGGAGCGCGCCGTAAATCAGCGCAACGGCGCCCCATATGAGCGCCGCGGCGACCGCAATGTCCACGATGCCGCGCCACGGCTCGGGGAATCGGCTCACGATCAGCACGGCCGTGATGATCGCGGCGACGCCGGCCCAGGCGCGCAGTGCCGTCCTCCACGTCGGGCCGATGAGCGACATCGCATAGAGCGGCGCCCCGATCCGCCAGGTCAGGAAGCGCTCCGTGCGCAGCCGCGCAACGCGCGCGAGCACATACGGCACCCATCTGCGCTGCAGCGCACGGTATCCCTCGCCATACACGAACACGCCCGTCAGCAGAACCAGTATGATCCATTCGTGGCTGCTCAGGCCGCCCCGCACCGTCGCGACGCCGCGCATGCCGAGTCGCCATGCCGCTTCGGCGAAAAGAAACACGATGCCGCCCACCGCCCAGGCCTGCACCGCCATACTGCGCGTACGTGCGGCCATCAGGTGAGCAGCAGCGTGGCTACGGCGAGGCCGACCGCACCGAGCAGCAGGAACAGCGAGTAGACGGCGCCCAGCGCCCACCACTTCAGCGTCGTGCGCACCCAGCCCTGCTGATAGACCCGACGAAGTGCCAGCCACAGGTAGACCTCGATCCAGATGACGAACAGGAATTCGAGGGACCACGGCAGAATGAGCATCAGCGTGAACATCGCAAAGATGAACGCGTGCGCGTGCAGGGCGAAAACGAAGTGCTCGGCGTAATACCGTCCGCGACGGATGTAGAGGAGTTTCAGGATGAGCGCGAACAGCGGCAGCAGCAGGAATACCATGTGGGGCGCGTACTCGAGCAGGTCCCGGAGCAGTTCCCGGACTGCATCGCGCAACGGCAGATGGCCGACCTGGCCCAGCTTGCGCTCGAGCGCGGCGCGGAAGAGACCCGATGAGCCGTCGAACCGGATATTGCGCGCCCACGGCTGGCGTGCACCCTGCGGCAATGCGCTGTCCGCATCGAGGCCCAGATCGGGCGCGCCGGCCGTGTCCCGGAGCGCTGCCGTATCCGACATTGCTTCCAGGGAGGCCACGACCTGGCTCATGCGCGCCTGAAGCGCTGCCGCGCGCGCAGAATCCCCTGCGGATGCCGAGTCCAGATCCTGCAGCGTCTGCTGTTCCGCTCTGAGCGCGGCGATCGCGCTGTCGAGCGCGACGTTGACATCCGCGCCCGGTACGTCGTCCCCCGTCGCGTTGATATCCACATCCACGCCCCGGATGCCGATGAACGACATCAGCAGGAAGAACACGACGCTGGACACCAGGTAGAGACGGAACGGCGCGATGTAGCGGACGATGCGACCGCGTACGTATTCCGCGGTCAGGAAACCCGGGCGGAACAGCAGTGCGCCCAGGGTGCGCGGCAGCGCCCGGTTCAGGACGAGCTGGTCTTCGAGCACATCGGCGAGGAGTCCGCGGATGGAGACCAGGACTTCGACCTTGCGCTGCCCGCACGTCGGGCAGTACCGGCCGGGCGTCGGGTCCCCGCAGTTGAGGCATGGCTCGCCCGGTGGGCGCCAGCGTGTGTTGGGGCGTTCCTCGCTCATGCGGTGCAAAGTACGACCCGGGACCGGAGTCCGCGACGCTCCGTCTGATCCCACCTCGCCATGACCCTGCGACGTGACGTGCTCGGGGCCGGGTGCGTCGACTCGCTGGTGCCGGCGAGCCGCCTGCTCTTTTCCCGCCGCCGCCGGCGTGTATGTTATCCGGTCCACGTCTGACAGCACCGGACGACCCTCACCGGAGTGCGCGCATGTATACTCGACGCGAATGGCTCGGACTCACTCTCGGCGCGGGCGCCGCCCTGGCGCTCGCGCCCGGCTGCCGCGCAGCCCCTTCACCCGCGAGCGCAGCGGGCAGCTCGGCGATGCGCAAGCTTATAACCCGCGCGGTCCCCTCCACCGGAGAGCAGCTGCCGATCGTAGGCCTCGGCAGCTCGGCGACCTTTTCGCGAGTCGCTCGGACGGAAGACCACGACGCCCTGCGCGAGGTCCTGCGAACCATGGTGGATGCCGGCGCCACGGTGTTCGATACCGCACCGGGCTACGGCGCATCGGAGGAGGTGGCGGGCGCCATCGCGGCGGAGCTCGGCATCACAGATCGCATCTTCTGGGCGACGAAGGTCAACGTCGCCGGACGAGACGACGGCCGCGCGGATCCGGCGGCGGCCCGCGCGCAGCTCGAGGCGTCGTTCCAGAAGCTGCGGACACCCGTGATCGACCTGATCCAGGTGCACAACCTCGGCGATGTCCCCACACAGCTCGGCATCCTGAAGGAGCTGAAGCAGCAGGAGCGCGTCCGCTACATCGGAGTGACAACAACGAGCGAAGGACGCTATCCTGACCTGATGGAGATCATGCGCAACGAGCCGCTCGACTTCATCGGGATCGACTACGCCGTGGACAACCGCGAGGTAGAGGAGCAGGTGCTGCCACTCGCGGCCGAGCGGAAGATCGGCGTGCTGGTCTATGCGCCGTTCGGTCGCACGCGCCTCTGGGCACGCGTCGCCGATCGCGAGCTGCCCGCGTGGGCCGCGGAGTTCGATGCGACCAGCTGGGCCCAGTTCTTCATCAAGTACGCGGCCAGCCACCCGGCCGTCACGGTCGTGACGCCCGCCACGAGCCAGGCGCGGCACATGACCGACAACCTGGGCGGCGGCATGGGCCGTCTCCCGGACGAAGCGATGCGCCGCCGCATGGCCGAGTTCGTGGACGCCTTGCCGCCGGCTGCGCGCTAACGGAAGCTTGCGCTCCGGCGCTTGCACCGGCAGGAAGACGGGCGGGTCGCTTCAGCGGCCCGCCCGTCTCGTTCACGGCGAACGCCTCACCCTGTCCCGCCCGAGCCGATCGTCCGGATCGATCCACCAGTACACCGCGTCCTCGTTCCACTCGAGGCCGCGGAACTCGACGTTCTTCAGCCGCGCGTGCACCGCGTAGAGCTCCGGGTCCATGTAGATGGGAGCATAGACCACGTCGTCGATCATCAACTGCTCGAGCTCGCGCCAGATCGTGCGTGCACGAGCGGTATCCGTCGTGACGAGACTGCTGTCGATAAGAGCGTCGATGCGCGGATGACTGGACGCGGCGAAGTTCGGGCCGTTCGGCGGAATCGAGCGGGAGTGGAACACCATCTCGGCGTTCGGTCCCATGACGCCCGGACCCCAGCCCCAGCCCCAGAACGATGCGGTGAAGGACCCGTCGCGGAGACGCTGCACCCATGTCGTGCTCTCGTACGCGCGCGGGACCAGCTCGATGCCGACGCGGCGCACCATGCTCTGCATGGCGACGAGCACATCCTGCCGCGTCTGATCCGTCGACACGAAGTCCACCTCGATGCGAAGCGGCCGACCGTTGCGCTCGAGCACGCCGTCGCCGTTGCCGTCGCGCCACCCCGCCTGCGCCAGCAGCAGACGTGCACTGTCGGGATCGAACGGTATCGGCCGCACATCCGGCGAGTGCTCGCGCAGGATCTTCGGGATCGGCGACAGCGCGGGCTCGCCGATGTCACCGAACAGTCCGCGCGCGATCTCGTCCCGATCCGTCGCCAGCAGGAAAGCGCGACGCACCCGCACATCCTCGAACGGCGGGCGCCGCGTATTCAGTGCTATCCATGCGGGCCGGATGCGCGGCGCCGTATGCACCGCCACCGTCGCGGCGGCCTCCATCCGATCCTTCTGGCTGGGCGGCAGACGTGAGAGCAGGTCACCCTGGCCGGCGAGCAGCTCCGTCATCGCCGCACTCACGTCAGGAATGAAGCGCATGATGATCCGCGCGATCGCCGCACTCCCGTCCGGCTTGTCCGCATGGACCTCGAGCTGCAGGCTCTGACCGGCCGTCCAGCTGCCGAACCGGTAGAAGCCGTTGCCGACCGGTGCACGGTTGAACGCCGCCGTGCGGATCTCCGCAGGTGCGACGTCGCCGAGCAGATGCTTCGGGACCGGCACCACCTCGAGCAGAGAGTTCACCGTGTACATGCCCGTACGCGACAGTGTCACCGCGACCGTGAAGCTGTCGCGCGCCACCGCTGACGTGACGGCGGCGACATCCGCCTGTCGCGGTGACGCGGTCAGCGGGTCGCCCTGGAGACCGATCGTGAACACGACGTCCTCAGCAGTGACCCGCACGCCGTCGTGCCAGTACACGTCGTCGCGCAGCGCAAGCACCAGCGTCGAGTCGTCCTCCAGCCGCCACGACGTCGCGAGGTCAGGCGCGTATCCGCTCAACGTCGAGTCGCGTCCCGCCAGAGCGCGGAACATGAGGTGGACGGCATGATAGGCGGGCACGCTGTTGAACGTGACCGGGTTCAGCTGGTCCGGCTCGCGGTCCGCAAGTACGACAAGCACGCCGCCCGCCGGCCCGCCGCCGAGCGTCTCGCGATCGTTCACGGCACCATCCGCCGCCGGTGCGGAACCATCGCCGCACGCGCTGACGAGCACGCCCGCGATGAGCGCCACCGCGATGCGCAGCCTGGCCGCCGCTGCGGGATGTCCTGTGTGAATCACCCTGAATCCCCTTCTCCGCGGTGTGCGCGGACAATCGGCTTCGTCATCAGAACCTGTCGAACGTCCAGGGCTCGGGCAGTGCCATTGCCGCATCGAGCACGGTGAGCAGTTCCGTGTGATCGCACTCGAGGAGGCCCGCGCGCAGGGCGTCGGTCGGCGACAGCGAGCCGATGTAGATGCGTGACAGTGTGGATATGTCCATACGCAGCGAAAGGTCCAGCGCGCCCGTCCGCTCGACGATCGCGCGCCCCGCATCGAGCACGATGCGCCAGCTGCCGCGGTTCTCCTCGAACAGCGAGTCCTGCACCTCGACCGCGAACGCGATCGGCGGTGCCGGCTCGATGCGCCGCCCCTCGAATGCGGCACGCACATCGAGCAGCCGGAACATCGGTCCTGACATGAGCGTCGCCATGGGAGCCCAGAGCCGCCACGCCGGCGCCGCGCCGTGCGGCAGACGCGGCTCGCGGAGCCAGTCGCCGAGCCGATCCGACGGTCGTGCGCGCAGCAGGATCTGCTGCCACTGATCGTCGAGCGAGGCCAGCCAGCCGTACAGGCCGCGGCGTGCGGTATCGGTCGTCCACACCAGCTCGTCGACCTCCAGGTAGCGCTGCGCCGGCGGCAGGTCCGTGCGGAACAGCACCACGGCGTATCCTTCCAGCTCGCCCTGATGCGACCGATATCCGAACAGATGCGCGCTCGCGCCGGCCGTCGCCTGGAGCCATACCCGCGGCGTGCGATCGAGCTGTCCCGTCTGCTGCACTGCCCACCGGCTGTAGAGCGTGAACGCCTCATCGCGCAGATCGTCGTTGTCCAGGACCTCCACCCGATGCCGCTCCGCGGAGTCCGGCAGCATGGCCGCGGGCACCTGGAACTGATGCGCCTCACCCGCCAGTCCATAGCCAAGACGCTGATAGAACGAGACGCGGAAGGGGAACAGCGACGACACGATGTCGCCGCGCTCGCGCCCGGCACGCAACGCGGCGGAAACCAGCTCCGCGGCCATGCCCTGCCTGCGATGGACTGGCGAGATCGCAACTGTGCCGACCCCCGTCATCGGCATCGCCTCGCCGGCGATCCACTGCCGCAGCGGATGGATCTGACACGCTGCGGCGATGCGTCGTTCGTCGCGCCCGATCATCAGCGTATCCGCGCCACCACCGTACACAGGCGCGCCCAGTCGATCCTCCCACCACGACGCCACACGCTCCGGCGCGGGGAAGCTGTGCGCTGCAAGACGGCCGGCTTCGGGGATGTCATCGGGAACGGCCAGCCGGTATTCCATGGGATCTCTCGCGGGCGATTACGGACAGGCACGGCGGTGCCGCCATCGCGCGCAAGATAGACGGGCCGGCACTCAGCGCAAAGATGCCGGGCTTGCCCCCAGCGGTCGAGCACGGACATCTTGCGGGCACTGCGCTGCCCCGCCGCCGCGCCGGCGCCACTCGCCCGCCGGCAACCGATACACCTTCTGCCGGATATCCGCATGACCTGTGTCACTCGAACGGTCCTGTCCGCACTCGTCTCATGGGTGCTGTGCGTTGTTGCGCCCGCAGCGCTCGATGCGCAGCAGCAGGGCGCTACCGGAGCGCAGAGCCCGGACTCACTGGCCATGCCGCAGGACACTGTGATCCCGCCGCGACTCACCAACATGCGCGAGGTATCGCGCACGCTCGATGAGGCCTATCCGATATCGCTCCAGCGGCGCGGCATCGGCGGCGTGGCACGCATGCGGCTGTTCATCAACGAGGAGGGCGCACCCGACACGGTGTCGCTGCGCGCGAGCACGGGACTCACCAGTCTCGACGCCGCCGCGCACAGGACCGCGCGGCAGGCCAGATTCAGGCCGGCCACGATCGGCGGCCAGCCGACCGGCGCATGGGTGGACTTCAACGTCCGGTTCGAGGGTAAGGACCATGCGCGCTCGTCACCCTCGGTGATCTCCGTGCCGGAACGCTCGACATTGAAGAGCTCGTTGCACGCCTTCTATCCGCCCGACCTCAAGGGTGCACAGATCGGCACCAGTGTGGGATTGTCGCTCATCGTGGATGCTGCGGGATCCGTCATCGACCACGACATCGTGGACCCGAGCTGCTTCGACGCCGCGAACCAGGCAGCGGCAGAGCTCACGAGGTCGATGCCGTTCGAGCCCGACTCCACGACTTCCGGCCGCTGGACCTTTGCGACGGTCACGTTCAACACGGACTCGGTGCGCCTGAAGCTGTTCGGCGACACCATGGCGCGCGACACCACTTCGAAGGCGCCGCGCGACCCCGACCGGCCGCGCCCCGTCAGCCGGGCGCCGCGCCTGAACAACCGGCCGACCGTGTCGCGGGCGCTCGTGAGCCGTTATCCCAGGCTGCTGCGCGACAAGGGCATCGGCGGATCAGCCGTCGTCCACTTCCAGGTGCGCGAGGATGGACGCGTCGCATACAAGACGGTCTCGGCGAGCAGCGGATACTGCGAGCTGGACATGGCCGCGATCGAGGTCGCACGCGTTATGCGATTCGACCCGGCCACGATCGACGACAAACCGCTCATGGTCTGGGTGGAGATCCCGATCAATTTCTCGGCGCGCTGACACGCGCCAGCCAGCGAACGAGGGCAGATGACACCACTCGCAATCCACACCGGCCTCACCGCCGCCGCGGTATTTACCTTCGGCGCGTGCGCACCGGTGGCGCAGCCCGTCACGACGGCCGCGGCCGATTCCGTTGCCGCGGAGGCGGATCCCGCCCCGGCCGCCGACAGCGCATCCCGGATACCGTATTTCCCGTCGGTCGCGCCCGGCCTGGAAGTGCTGCTCACTGATTCCGTGCATCTCGTACGCGGCAGGCGGGTCGGCTTCCTGACCAACCAGACGGCCGTCACGTCGAGGGGCGAGAGCGGGATCGACCTGCTGCACGCGGCGCCCGACGTCCGGCTCGTCGCGCTGTACGGACCCGAGCACGGCCTGCGCGGCGGTGTCGAGGGCGGTGTGAAGATCGAGGGGGGTGTGGACGAGCGGACCGGGGTCCCCGTGCACTCACTCTACGGCAGCACGCAGCGGCCGACACCGGAGATGCTCCGCGGCGTGGACGTGCTCCTGTTCGACATGCAGGACATCGGCGCACGGCCGTACACGTTCGTCTGGACGATGGCGATGGCGATGGAGGCCGCGGCCGCGCAGGGGATCCCGTTCATCGTGCTCGACCGACCGAACCCGATCACGGGGCGGATGGAAGGTCCGCTCATGCAGATGGAGATGCGCAATGTCGGGCAGCCGATCACCGGATATTTCCCCGTGCCGCTGCGCCACGGGATGACCGTGGGTGAGGTGGCGCGCTACATCAACGGCGAGTACGCCATCGGCGCCGACCTCACCGTCATCCCCGTCGCCGGCTGGCGGCGCGACATGTGGTTCGACGAGACGGGTCTGCCCTGGATCGATCCGTCGCCGAACATCCGCTCGCTCGAGGCTGCACTCACCTATTCCGGCCTGGTGCTGTTCGAGGCGACGATCCTGTCCGTCGGTCGCGGCACCGCGACGCCGTTCTCTTTCGTAGGTGCGCCATGGCTCGATCATGCCACGGTTCTGCGCAATGTCGCTCGCTACGACATTCCCGGTGTTTCACTCGACACGACGAGCTACGTGCCCGAAGGCGAAGGCTGGGTCCCGTTCCGCGGCGAGCGCGTGCGCGCCATTCACATCGACATCACGGATCGCGATGCATACCGGCCGGTCTGGCTGACGCTCGTGCTCATGAGCGAGATCCGTCGGCTCCATCCCGACCAGTTCCGTATCACGAACGACGGCATGACCCAGATGCTGGGCTCGCAGTGGGCACGCAACGCGATCGACAACGGCAGCGACCCGCGCGAGATCTGGAGCCGCTGGGAGAGCGAGCTGGAGCAGTGGGCGGCGGTGCGACGCAGGTACGAACTGTACCGTTGAGCGTCCCGGATCGCTGACCCGCGAATAGCCGGATCGCGCGGGAACGCGACTTGCTCACCCGCGGTAGCCAATGATTACTCTCGGTTACCACTCGTCCCACGAACAGTTTGCACCGTCGCTCCTGCTGGAGTTCGTGCAACGCGCCGAAGCCGCAGGCTTCGGGGCGGCCATGTGCTCCGACCATTTCCATCCGTGGAGCGAGGCGCAGGGCGAGTCCGGTTTCGCCTGGTCATGGCTCGCAGCGGCGTTGCAGTCGACCGAGCTGCCGTTCGGCGTCGTGTGCGCTCCGGGTTACCGCTACCACCCTGCCATCATCGCGCAGGCGGCGGCGACACTCGTAGAGATGTACCCGGCGCGCTTCTGGATGGCTGCCGGCTCGGGCGAACGACTCAACGAGCACATTACGGGTGAGGCCTGGCCGCCCAAGCAGGAACGGAACGAGCGGCTGCGTGAGTGCGTGGATGTGATGCGCGCGCTCTGGGACGGCGAGCTGGTCACGCACCGCGGGCACGTACAGGTGGAGGAGGCCCGGCTGTACACACGCGCCGATGCGCCGCCGCCTGTCCTTGGTGCGGCACTCTCCGAGGAAACCGCCGAGTGGGCCGGCGGCTGGGCGGACGGACTGATCACGGCCAGCGCACCGATCGAGAAGCTGCAACGCGTGATCGATGCGTTCCGTCGCGGCGGCGGTGACGGCAAGCCGGTCCTGCTCCAGGTGAAGCTCTCCTACGCAAAGACGGACGCGGCGGCCCTCGAGGGTGCGCATCGTCAGTGGCGCACGGTCGTATTCGACAGTGACGTTCTGGCCGAGCTGCGGATGCCCGCCGAGTTCGACGCGGCTTCCCGGCTCGTGAAGCCGGAGGAGATGCATGCCTTCGTGCACGTGTCGAGTGATCTGGAACGCCACACGGACTGGATCCGCCAGTACGCGGATCTCGGATTCGACGCACTGTACCTGCACAACGTGCACGACGATCAGCAGCGCTTCATTGACGATTTCGGCGAGCACGTGCTGCCCGCCTTCACCAGCGTCTGACGGAGGATTCGGGATGAAGAACATCGGACACCGGGTGTGGGCGATCGCGGAAGGGTACATCCCCGCCAGCAGCACCGGGCCCGCGCCCGAGATGACCAGCCATGAGACGGCATGCATTCTGAACGCCTCGGACCAGGATGCGCGGATCCGCATGATGCTGTATTTCGAGGATCGCGACCCGGTGGGGCCGTATGAGGTGACTGTCGCCGCGCGCCGTACGCTGCATCTGCGCTTCAACAGCCTCGAGGTGCCCGAGACCGTACCGCGGGCGACGCCGTTCGCCAGCATCATCGAATCGGACGTGCCGATCGTGGTCCAGCACACGCGGCTCGATTCGCGACAGTCGGAGAACGCGCTGATGACGACAATGGCATTCCCCGCGTAGCAGTGCGCTGCTCCTCCAGCTGACAGCCGACCGCCGGGCGTCCAGTGGACTGACCCGGCGGGGTACAACCGTCGTTCATGGGCACGGAGTCTGCGGCGAGGTCACGCACCCCGGAAAGGAGCGTGACATGCGTACACTGCTGTCGTCCACGATCGTCCTGATGCTCGCATGCAGCTCATCCATTCAGTCCGGTCCGGATGCCGCCGGTATCAGTCTGACGGCGGCGCCGACACCTGCCATGGCCGGCGATTCCGTCACGCTGACGCTCGACAACAGTACGGATGGCCAGATCGGCTACAACCTGTGCGCCAGCTCGCTCGAGCAGCAGACGGCGTCGGGCTGGGAAGTGGTGCCGTCGGATGTCGTATGCACGATGGAGCTCCGCACGCTGGAGGCCGGCAGCGAGGTCGAGTACCGCACGCACCTGCCTGCAGAGCTCGCCGAGGGACAGTACCGGTACCGCACGAATGTCGAGATCATGTCGACGGGCGACTATCGCAGCGTGACGAGCAACGCGTTCAGGGTCAATACGTGAACGCCTGATCGAGCCGCGGCGCCTCCGGCGAGCTACCGACCCCCCGACGAGGCACTTGCGAACCGGCATATCGGCACGCCGGAGGCGCTCGGTCGCCCGGATCGAAGACGGGCGCCGAGGCCGGAGCGGGCGGAATCACACGGTCGCCGCAATGATTCGCGACCGGCGCACGTCGTCGCCCGCAGGACCTGCTGGCGGGGTTTATCAGCTCTCCAGCTGACCCGGCTGCAACCATCCGACACTATTTCACTGTCCATACGTAGGGACCTCGTCCGTCAATGGCCGGCGATCAGCCGCCGGCCCCCATGAACTCGCATCGTGAAATCAAATGCGCACCCTGCGACTGACACTTCGTACGCTGTTCAAATCGCCATTCGTCACGACCGTGGCGATCCTGTCCCTCGCCTTGGGGATCGGCGCGAACGCGGCCATCTTCTCGCTGTTCGACCAGATCCTGCTGAGCCCTCTGCCGGTGCAGGAGCCCGAACGGCTGGTGAACCTGTCGTCACCGGGCCCGAAGCCAGGCTCGCAGTCCTGCAATCAGGCCGGCGACTGCGACGTGGTCTTCAGCTATGCGATGTTCCGGGACCTGGAGGCGGGCGAAACCGCGTTCAGCGGGGTCGCGGCACACCGTCTGTTCGGCGCGAACGTCGCCTATAACGGGATCACGCTCAACGGCCAGGCCATGATGGTCTCCGGCTCCTATTTCCCGGTGCTTGGCCTGCGGCCGGCTCAGGGGCGGCTGATCGGGCCCGCGGACGATGAAACGATCGGCGCGCACCCGGTGGCCGTCGTGTCGCACCGGTTCTGGCAGGGCAGGCTCGGCGGGGACCCCGGGATCGTGGGACAGACGATCGTCGTGAACGGCCAGTCGCTAAATGTGATCGGTGTCGCGCCGGCCGGGTTCGATGGCACCACGCTCGGCGCGCGGCCCATGGTGTTCGTGCCGATCACGATGCGGACGGCGATGAATCCGGGGTGGGCGGGCTTCGACAACCGTCAGAACTACTGGGCCTACCTGTTCGCGCGGCTGAAGCCCGGCGCGACCATTGAGCGGGCGACTGCCGCAGTGAACGCGGTGTACGCACCCATCATCAATGACGTGGAGGCGCCGCTCCAGGAGGGCATGAGCGACGCCACAATGGCGCAGTTCCGTGCCAAGGAGGTAGGTCTCGAGGAAGGCAGTCGCGGACAGAGCTCGACGCACACCGAGGCGCGCACGCCGCTGCTGATGCTGCTCGGGACGGCGGCCATCGTGCTGCTGATCGCGTGCGCGAACATTGCCAACCTGCTGCTCGCGCGTGGCGCGAACCGCGGTATGGAGATGGCCGTGCGGCTCTCGCTCGGGGCCAACCGCAGGCAGGTGCTCACACAGCTGCTCACCGAGTCCGTCGTGCTGGGCGTGCTTGGCGGTATTGCGGGTCTCATCGTGGCGCACTGGACTCTCGCAGGCATCGCCGCGCTGCTGCCGCCCGAGGCGGCCGACTCGCTCGATCTGCGGCTCGATGGAACGGTCGTACTGTTCGCGGCTGTACTGGCCATCTCGACAGGGCTCCTGTTCGGGCTGTTCCCCGCCCTGCACAGCACGCGCTCCGACCTCGTCACGACGATCCGTGCGAACGCCGGCAATCTCACGGTCACGCGCGGCGCCGCACGCTTCCGGGCGACTCTCGTGACCACGCAGATCGCGCTGTCGATGGCATTGCTCATCACGGCCGGCCTGTTCCTGCGCAGCCTCACGAACGTCGCCCGGGTCGACCTGGGCCTCACCGTCGAGAACGTCATCACGTTCGGCATTGCACCTCAGCTGAACGGCTACGAGCCCGAGCGCGCGAAGCAGCTCTTCCAGCGCGTCGAGGAGGAGCTGGCCGCACTTCCTGGCGTGACCGGCGTCACGTCGTCGCTCGTGCCCATCCTCTCCGGCGACAACTGGGGCAGCGACGTCAACGTCGAGGGCTTCGAGCGCGGGCCTGACACCGATGCAAACGCGCGCTTCAACATGATCGGACCGGAGTACTTCGCAACGCTCGGCGTGCCGATCCTGGCCGGCCGCGAGTTCACGGCGTCCGACAACGAGAGCGGTGCCGACGTGGTGATCGTGAACGAGGCTTTCGCGAAGAAGTTCAATCTCGGCCGCGATGTGGTCGGCAAGCGTATGGCCTCGGGCGGTGACGAGGAGCTGAACATGGAGATCGTCGGACTCGTCAGGGATGCGAAGTACAGCGAGGTGAAGGACGACGTGCCGCCGTTGTTCTTCACGCCGTGGCGGCAGACGGAGCGGGTCGGCGGTCTGGCGTTCTACGTACGTACCGGCATCGATCCCGACGAGATCATGCGCGCCATCCCGGGCGTGATCGCGCGCCTCGATCCGAACCTGCCGATCCATGACTTCAAGTCGATGCCGCAGCAGGTGCGGGAGAACGTGTTCATGGACCGCATGATCGGAACCATGTCAGCCACGTTCGCCGCGCTGGCTACGCTCCTCGCCGCGATCGGACTGTACGGCGTGCTGGCCTACACGGTGGCGCGTCGCACCCGCGAGATCGGCGTGCGCATGGCGCTCGGCGCCGATCGCCGCAGCGTCCAGCTGATGGTGTTGCGCCAGGTCGGCGTCATGCTGCTCGTCGGCGGCGTCATCGGCATTGCCGGTGCCCTCGCGCTCGGACGCGGGGCCGGCTCGTTGCTCTACGGCGTGAACGACCGCGACCCGGTCATCTTCGTCGGCGCGGCCATTCTCCTGTCGCTGTTCGCTCTTGCGGCCGGCTACATCCCTGCGCTGCGCGCGTCACGCGTCGATCCGCTGCACGCGCTGCGTTACGAGTGATGGCCGGGCGGGATCTGGCAGCCCGACGTACGGACTGCCAGATCCCATCGCCTCGGCCGTCTGGTCCAGCCCGCCCGTCCCCGGCAGCCCGCCGGATCCCGCTGCGCCCGCTCCTTGCAGCCGATTCCACACCGTGAATGCACCTGTCCACCGCGCCGCCGTCCGCGCTGTCGCCATCCTGAGTCTGTCTGCCTGCGCCGGCGGTGCCGCACTCCCCGAGCTGACGCCCGCCGTGGCCGGCGACACGGCCGGTCTCGTGGAACGCGGTGAATACATCATCCGGAGCGTCGCGGTCTGCGGCCACTGCCATGCCGCCGATCCCGCAGATCCGGACGGTCCGCTGAGCGGCGGCCTCGCATTCCGTAACTGGCGACTCGGCACGGTGCGGGCGGCCAACCTGACGCCTGACCCGGTGACCGGCCTGGGCGGCTGGACGGACGCGGAGATCGTCAGGGCCGTGCGTAACGGTGTGGATGACGACGGCCGCGTGCTCGCGCCCGTCATGCCGTACGCGTGGCTGAGCGGGATGTCGGAACGCGACGCGCTGGCGGCAGCCCGCTATCTCAGGACGCTGCGGCCCGTTCGCAATGCCGTAAGACAGGACCACAATCTGATCTATGCCATCGGCGATGTGCTGTTCCTCGGCCCGGCGCGGTCCCTGCGCCCGATCGCGCCGCCACGCGCCGCCAGTGCCGAATACGGCGAGTACCTCGCCCTGCACGTCGCGCTCTGTGCCGACTGCCATACTCCCCGGCGCGGGCTGCGCAACGAGCACGACATGGAATGGCTGTTCGCGGGTAATGCGGACCCGCCGGATGGATTCCCGGCCAATCCATCGAACATCACGCCGGAATACTCGACGGGCATCGGCGCGTGGAACGAGGAGGACTTTCTGCGCACGCTCCGCACAGGAGTGACGCCGGACGGTCGTGAGCTGCATCCGTTCATGCCGTGGCGGCAGTACGGTCGCATGACCGACGACGACCTGCGCGCGATCTATCGCTACCTCCGCACCGTGCGCCCGATCGTCCACAGCGTTCCGGAAAGGTAGCCCGCACCAGTCAGCCGCTTGCGGTCGCCCTGATGGGATGCTATCCGTCACGAGGCGGCGCGCAATTCGCCGCATTCCCCCGCAATCCCTGCTGATCGGAGCGCGCCATGACGCCCCCGCCCCTGCATCTTGCACGCATGCTGACCTGTGCCGCGCTGCTCGTGCATGCAGCGCCGCAGACTGCCGCCGCGCAGTCGCCCGACCTGCCACGTCTCGTTGACGAAGTCACGGCGGAGGTCGAGGCGAACAGGAAACTGACGCAGGTGATCGTCGACAAGCTGTTCAGCTTTTCCGAGCTCGGCTTCCACGAGGTCGAAACGAATCGCTATCTGACCACACTGCTTCGTGACAACGGCTTCAGCGTCGAGGAAGGCGTCTCGGGCATACCGACGGCGTGGTGGGCGACGTGGGGCTCCGGCGAGCCGGTCATTGCGTTCGGGAGTGATATCGACGGCATCCCGAAGTCGAGCCAGAAGCCCGGCGTCGCGTATCACGATCCACTCGTCGAGGGCGCTCCGGGTCATGGCGAGGGTCACAACTCGGGACAGGCCGTCAACATCACGGCCGCGCTCGCACTCAAGAAGATCATGGAGCGCGAGCGGATCCCCGGCACGATCGTGCTGTGGCCGGGAGTGGCCGAGGAGCTGGTAGCGAGCAAGGCGTGGTTCGTCCGTGACGGCCGGTTCGCAGACGTGGACGCCGTGTTCTTCACGCACGTGGGCAACGACCTCGGCGTGACGTGGGGCGATGCGAATGGCACCGGCCTCGTGTCGGTGGAGTTCACGTTCTCCGGCGAAGCGGCGCACTCGGCGGGCGCACCCTGGCGCGGCCGCAGTGCGCTCGATGCGGTGGAGCTGATGAACATCGGCTGGAACTTCCGGCGCGAGCACCTGGAGCCGAATCAGCGCTCACACTACATCGTGAGCGACGGCGGCGACCAGCCGAACGTGGTACCGTCGCGCGCCTCGGTCTGGTACTACATCCGCGAGATCGAGTACCCTGACATCAAGCGTAACTTCGACATCGCGGTGCGCATCGCGGATGGGGCCGCGACGATGACCGACACCGAGGTGAGCCACCGTATCCTCGGCACGGCGTGGCCGCGTCACTTCAACAGGGTCATTGCCGAGACGATGCACGAGCACATCCGCGCCGTCGGCCTGCCGGAATGGAGCGAGGCCGATCAGACGCTGGCGCGTGCAGTGCAGAAGGAAGTTGGAGCGAACGAGCGCGGCCTGAACAGCGAGCCGCCCGACTCGCTGCGCGCACCGCCGCGCCAGCGCAGCAGCGGCGGGTCCGACGACATCGGCGACATCTCGTGGGTGGTGCCGACAGTGACGCTGCGCTTCCCGTCGAACATCCCGGGACTACCGGGCCACCACTGGTCGAACGCGATCGCGATGGCAACGCCGATCGCACACAAGGGCGCGACGGCCGGCGCAAAGGTGATGGCGCGCACCGCGCTCGAGTTCTTCCTGACACCGCGGCTGGTCGAGGAGTCCTGGACCTATTTCCGCGACGTGCAGACGAAAGACATGAAGTACACCCCGTTCATCACGGCGGACGATCCGCCGCCCGTATGGCTCAACACCCGCATCATGCAGGACTTCAAGCCGCGGCTCGCGGAGTTCTATTATGATGAGACCAGGTTCGGCACCTACCTGGAGCAGCTCGGCATCACGTACCCCACCGTGAGGAACTGACCCGCCGCATGCGTCGCCATCCATTCAGTGGATGGCGGCGCGATGTGCGCGCCGCGAGACTGTGGGTTCGCAGCGGGCGCACAGGCGCGGTCGACTGCTGCGGAATGTCGGAGGCAGTCCCCTAGTCCTCGCGACGACGCCGCGCCTGGAGCACGCTGAGCGCCAGCCCGATTGCGGTCAGCGGCAGCACGAACATCAGCATCCCGCCACTGAACGCTTCCAGCGCATCGTGCTCGGTCGCCTGCAGCACCAGGAACGCGGTGTACGCCAGGTAGAACGCGAGGAACAGCAGTCCTTCGAGGCGGCCGATGCGGAACCCGGTGAAGAAGACGGGCAGCGTGGCGACAGCAACCGCGATCATAACGGGTATGTCGAACCGCAGGATGGCGGGATCCACGCCGATACCATCGGGTGCCAGCAGGCCGCACACCCCGAGGATCGCGAGAATGTTGAAGATATTGCTCCCGACCACATTGCCGACCGCGATGTCGCGCTCGCCGCGCAGGCCGGCGAGAACCGATGTAGCGAGCTCCGGCAGCGACGTGCCGGCCGCGATGATGGTGAGACCGATCACTGTCTGACTCACACCAAGCAGCACGGCCAGGCCGACGGCGCCATTCACGAAGAACCGCGAGCCCGCTACGAGCAGCACCAGCCCCAGGAGAGCCAGCAGTGCGGCCGTGGCTATGCTGCGTGCTCCGCCCAGCACGATGACCTCCGTGCTTCCCGGCTCCGGGACGAGGCCGGGCGCCGGCACCGGCGCGCCGCCGCTGCGCGCGAGGTAGAACAGATAGGCCAGGAGTCCACTGAACAGCAGGAGTCCATCCAGACGCCCGATCACGCCGTCGTAAGCAACGAGCAGGAGCAGGAGAGATACGCCGAGCATGATGGGCAGCTCGAAACGGATCACCTGCCGCTGTACGGCGAGCGGCACGATCAGCGCCGACAGGCCGAGGATGAACAGTACGTTGAAAATGTTGCTCCCGACGACATTGCCGACCGCGATATCGGGCTCGCCGCCCCACGTCGCGCCGAGGCTGACCGCGAGCTCCGGGGCGCTCGTGCCGAAGGCGACGACGGTCAGGCCGATGATCAGCGGTCGTATTCCGGCGGCCGCGGCAATCAGCGTGGCTCCGCGCACGAGCAGCTCGGCACCCAGCACCAGCAGTGCAGCGCCCGCCAGCAGCAGAATTGCGATGGTCAATTTTCTTCTCTTTCCCTTGCGACCCTACGGCCCACGAGCTTCTCCGCGCGAGGGCAGAGTGGATCTTAGCGCATCATGTCGGCCATGGCAGCAGCGGCCCGGCCGTCCTATAGTGAGCGCACCGCATCGATCACCACTGGAGCTCAAGATGATGATGGCTGCCCCGCGCATGAGGGTTCTTACGACCCTGGCCGTGTCCCTGCTTCTCGCCGCATGCGCGAGCGTGCCGGCTCCGCCGGCCGGTCCTGCGCCAGCCGAACAGCTGAGCGCGCTCGCCGGTCAGGTCGAGATCCGGCGCACGGAGTACGGTGTGCCGCACATCCTGGCCGAGAACCTCCGGGCTGCGGCGTTCGCGCTGGCGTACGTTCAGCTGGAGGATCACGGCACCGGCATCATCGAGGGCATGAACGCTGCCCGCGGCCGCGCGGCACTCGTGGATGGCCCCGGCCGGGCCGAGGCAGATGCCGATGCCCACCGGCGGCTCGCGCGGGCACGCGCCGCGTTCGATTCGCTGCACCACGACACGCAGGAGATATACGAAGGCTTCGCCGCCGGCATGAACCACTATATTCGCACGCATCCCGCAGAGATGCCGGCATGGGTGCGTCCGGATTACTCCGCGCACGACGTGCTCGCCCGCGACATCGTGTGGCCGAGCGCCGCGGCAATGAGGAGGTTCCGGCAGCGGCTGCTGGAGCATACCGCGAGCACCCGCGTGGGTGCGGCACTCCCGACACGCTACGTCATCGCCGACGACGATGGCCACGCCGGTCAGGCGGAGGAGAACGTCGGCTCCAACGCCTGGGCCCTCGCGCCTTCGCGCACCGCCACAGGCAATGCGATCCTGCTGCGTAATCCGCACCTGTCGTGGACCGCCGGATACTACGAGGCGCACGTGCGCGTGCCCGACCGACTGGATTTCTATGGCGACTTCCGCATCGGCGGGCCGTTCACCGTGATCGGGGGATTCAATCCCGATCTCGGCTTCGCGACGACGAACAATGCAGCGCGCAGTCACGAATTCTACGCCCTGCCGAGCGACCGGGCAAAACCGGATCACTATATCCTCGATGGCAGGTCAGTGCCGCTTGAGCGCGAGCTCGTCACCGTCGAAGCGCGCGACAGCACCGGTCGCCACATCATCACGACACACACGTTCTGGACAACGGACCTGGGGCCGGTGGTGCATCGCGATTCCACAGGTATCTACATCTACCGTTCCGCCGCCGACGGCGATTTCCGTGCGGGCGAGCAATGGCTCCGGATGATGCAGGCGGCCAGCCTCGACGAATGGAAGACGGCAATGCGCACGGGCGCACGCACCACGTCCAACTTCACGTATGCGGACCGCGCCGGAAACATCCTGTACGTCTGGATGTCGGGTGCGCCCGTGCTGCCGCACGAACCGGGTGGTGATACACTCGCCGTCCGTGCCTCGACACGTGATGGACTGTGGTCGCAGCGCATGCCGTTCGACTCGCTGCCGCAGCTGCTCAATCCGCCGGGCGGCTACCTCCATAACGAGAATGATTCGCCTCATTATGCGAATCTCAACGTGATCATGGCTCATTCGTTCCGCTTCCCGGTAGAGGACCCGCGCCTCCGCCTGCGCAGTCAGCACGCCATCGAGCTGTTGCACAATCAGCGCGTCTTCACGCTGGAGGATGTCGTCGAAGCGAAGCACAGCATGCGGATGCTCCTGGCCGACCGCGTGAAGGACGACCTGCTCAGCGCCGTACGGTCGACGACACCCCAGGGCGATGTTGCCGACGCCGCCGCGCTGCTCGAGCAATGGGACAATACGGCTTCGGCATCGTCGCGCGGCAGCGTACTGTTCGAAACGTGGTGGGACCGCTATGTCGAGCTGATGCGGGGCCGGGACCTCCATGCCGTCGAGTGGGATGAGGCCGAGCCGGTGACGACGCCGCGCGGCCTCGCCGACGCGACACGTGCGGCCGAAGCATTCGCCTGGGCGGTACCGGAGACGGCACGCCGCTTCGGGAGCTGGGATGTGGCATGGGGCGACGTGCATCGCGTGCGGCGCGGCGACGTCGATGCGCCGGTGGGCGGCTGTGCGGGTGCACTGGGCTGCTTTCGCGTGCTGAACTTCACGACCGCCGATGACGGGCGTCGGGTCGTGAACGGCGGCGATGGCTGGGTGCTGGCGGTGGAATTCGACGACGAGCCACGCGCATACTCCATCCTGGCCTACGGCCAGAGCCCGGATCCGGCGTCGCCGTATCACGACGACCAGGCAGCGCTGTTCGCGTCCAACCGGATGAAGCGTGTATTGTGGTCCGAGGCGGACATCGAGCGCGGCACCGTGCTGCGTTACCGACCGGGTGGTGAACTGCGGTGAGAGGAACAATCATGCTGGACCTGCGTCCCGTTCTGCTGACTGTCTGTCTCGTGAGCGTGGGAGCGTGTGCTCCTGCGGCCACGCTCCAGAACCCTTCTCCCGCTGCCACCGCGACGCATGTCGTGGCGCCGGCCGATGCGCTCAAGCGTGTCGAGGCGCGCCATGGCGCCGTCGCATCCGCAAACGCGCTCGCGAGTGAGGCCGGTGTGGAGATCCTGCAAGGCGGGGGTAACGCCGTAGATGCGGCCATCGCGACCGCGTTCGCGATCGGTGTCGTCGAGCCGCAGATGTCCGGCCTCGGCGGGAGCGGCTCGATGCTGATCTGGCAGCAGGGTGAGCAGCAGCCGTATTACCTCGACTTCTACGCGATGCAGAACGCGGCGTCGTTCCGTGGGCGGACGGGTGACATCGAGGGACCCGACCTGCGCATCGTCGGCATACCCGGCGAGGTGCCCGGGCTGCTGGAGGCGCACCGGCGCTTCGGCTCGCTGCCGCTCGCGCAGGTGCTCGCACCCGCCATACGGATCGCCGAGAACGGGTTTCCCATCGGTCAGATCCTGGCGCAGTTCATCCGCTCCGATTCCGCAAAGCTGCACCGGTTCGCTGACGGCCGCGATCAGATGTGGCCGGGCGGTGAGGCGCTCTCCCCCGGCGACATCTACAGGAACCCCGCGCTCGCAGCGACACTGCGAGCGATCGCGACGCGCGGCCGCGCCGGATTCGATGAAGGCGAAGCCGGCCGCGGGATCGTCGCGGTGCTGAACGCCGCCGGGCACCCCGCGACACTGCAGGATCTGAGCTCGTTCGAACCGCAGTGGAAGCGGCCGTTGTGCACCACATACGACGGCCGCGTGGTACTGTCAGCGCCGCCGCCGCAGACCGGCGCACAGTTGCTGCATACGCTGAAGCTGCTCGAGCCGTTCGACATGGCTGCGCTCGGCCTTCCCACCCAGTCGGCGCGGGCGTTCGATGTCATGGTGTCGGCGCTGCGCGTCGCGCAGGCGGACAATCGCGGCAACGACGACCCGCGCTGGAGCGCAGTGCCCGCTGCCGGCCGCGTGTCGGAGGCTTTCGCCGTGCAACGTCGTGCGCTGGTCGGCACGGGCTCGGCGCCCGCCACCATCACGGCGATGGATGCCCGAGCCCACGAGAGTGCACAGCCCGCCGCTGCATGCGCTGCACTGAGGCCATGGCCCATCGATGCGCCGCGCCCGCCGCAGTCCGGCGATGCAGGCGAGACCCCGCCGGTTCCGTCGTTCGACGAGGACACGCAGATGCCTGCGACGTCTGCCGCGGATGTCGAGACGACGGCAGCCGCGACCGGCGAGACGACGCATCTGTCCGTCGTGGACGCGAATGGCAATGCAGTCGCGCTCACACAGACGAACAGCACCATCTTCGGCTCGGGGGCGTGGGTGGCGGGATTCTTCCTGAACGATTCCGGATTCCGCTTCCGCACGGAGGAGACGACGACCGGAGGCAGCTCCAGCTGGCGGACGCGCACGTCGACGATCGCGCCGACCATCGTAGTCGAGAACGGACGCGTGCGACTCGTCACCGGCGCGCCCGGATCGGGGCGCATCCCGACCGAGATCGCACAGACGATGGTGTATGTGCTCGATTACGGAATGGACCCCATCGACGCGCTCCGCATGCCGCGCATCTATCCGTCGCCCGCCAATCCGCGTGTGCAGCTCGAGCACGGGTTCCCGCCGGACCTGCTCGCGGACATCCGCCGCATGGGATACGACCCCGCGTCGGAGTCAGGCAGCTATGCACGCCTGTACATGATCGTACGCAGCGGCGACCGCTGGATCGCCGTGTCCGACCCGCGCCACGACGGCCAGCCGCGGGGGTACTAGCGTGTGAACACGCCGCCGCGTGGCAGCTGGGCAGTGGCTCGTGTCACACGATCGTCATGGCCACCAGAGTGGCCGTGACCGCCGCCAGCGTAGCGGCGGCGAGCGCGAGCGGCAGCTGCGTCGTGACGTGATCCATGAGATCGCCGCCGCACGCCAGCGATGAGAGAATGGTGGTGTCCGAGATCGGCGAGCACTGGTCGCCGAACACAGCGCCGCCCAGCACCGCACCGAAGCAGACGGAGATGTATGTCGGGTCGGGATTCACGGCCCAGGCAAGCGGCATCGCCAGCGGGAACACGACGGCGTAGGTACCCCAGGATGAACCGATCGAGAACGCCACTGCCATGCAGATCCCCATCAGGATCGCGGGCAGGAACACGGGATTGATGATCGCGCTCGTGGCCTCGACAATGAAGTTCGCTGTGCCGAGCTGGCCCGATACATAACCGAGAGTCACGGCCAGGCCCAGGATCACCGCTCCGATGGTTACGCCCTTGCAGCCGTCAATGAACCCGTCCATGGCCTCGCGCAGCGGCAGTCCCTTCGCAATCGCCACAATGAACGCGACCAGCACCGCGATGCCGAACGCTTCCGCGATGTAGACGCTTCCCTGCTCGCCCGCCAGGCGCGAGAGGATATAGGGCACGATCGCCACACCGAGCAGTGCGCCCATCGGCGCCATGAAATCGATCAGACCCGTGCGGTAGTTGTCCGGTATCTGCAGCTGCGTCAGCTCATCCGCGGCCAGCGGCTTCGCGCCCGGCGCATTCAGCTCGCCCGTCGTTCGTGCACGTTCCATCGCCCGCTTCATCTTCCCGCCCGTCCACGGCAGCAGACCCAGCGCGAACAGAAGTGTCGATGTGATCGCGAAAATCCCATAGAAATTGTACGGCAGGGCCGCGAAGAAGAACGATACGGCGTCCTGAGTCGTCGCGAAGAGTGGAATCGTGCCCACGACCAGGCCGCCGACATAGAGCGGCCACGCATTGAACGGTACGACCGTGGCTGCCGGCGATGCCGTCGAGTCGACGACATAAGTGAGTTCCTCATGCGAAACTCGATGTCGGTCCGTGACCGGCCGCACCGTCGTGCCCGCCAGCACGGTCGAGATTGTGCCGCCCTGATGGAAGACCATGCCCATGAGCCACGCGAAGAAACGAGCGGAGCGCGGCCCGTGCACGATGCGCGAGCCCGCCCACTCCGCGAACGCGAGCGCCCCGCCCGTACGCGTCCACAGTCCGATGAGGCCGCCCAGCGCCCACAGGTAGACGAGGAGAATGAGCGCGTACTGCTCGCTGCCGATGGCAGGCAGCAGAAAGTTGCTCACGATGTTGAGCTCTCCGCTGACCACGCCGGCAACGGCGATACCCGCGAACAGGGAGGACACGACCTCACGGGTGATGAACACGAGCAGGAGCGTGGTCGCGGCAGGAAGCAGGCTCCAGAATCCGATGTGCTGCCCCTCGTCGGGCAGCTCGCCCGCGGCGAAGGCCCACAGCAGCAGCAGGACAGCCACGACCGCCCCCGCTGTCACCCAGCGCTGCACGCGCCCGGGCTGCGATGTAACGTCTTCGGCGTCGATCGGATCGATGTCGGGCAGCTCGGGAGGCTTCGTTTGCATTTCGTCGCTCCGCGGCAGGAACTCGGCCCCGTAGCGTATCGCCCGGGCGCGCTGGGCGATACTATAGCAGGGCCATATCGGGTTGCAAAATAGAATGACCTTGAGGAGGAGGCAGACGGATGACCCCACGAGCCTGCGCGGTCGCATTGTGCGCCGCATGCTGGCTTCAGGCTACGGACGCAGCTGCCGATGTCGGCGGTAATTCAAATGTCTGGAAGCCGGAGCTCAACGCACCGCCCAAAATCGAACTCACTGTCGACGTCCGCGCCGGCACTATCCGTGGTCGTATCACTACCGCCGAGTCCGGCGAGCCGGTCGATGTCGCGCAGGTCAGCGTTACGGGCACGACGTTCAATGCGGTGACGAATGCCCAGGGCGATTACGTGATCAGCGGCGTGCCCGAAGGGCTTTACACGCTGCGCGCCTCCCGCCTCGGTTACGCTGACGTGACGCAGGAGAATGTGCGCGTCCGGGATGACGGCACCGTTACCGTCGATTTCGTCATGCGAACCAGCGCGCTCACACTCGACGAGATCGTGGCGACGGGCGTCGCCGATCCGACATCGGCCCGCCGTGTGCCGTTCACCGTGGCTCGTGTGAGCGGTGAGAACCTGCAGGTGCCGCCGGCGAACGCCATCAGCTCCCTCCAGGGCCGCATCTCCGGTGTCTCTTCAACCACACCGGCACAGCCGGGCGCAGGCATCAACATCATCCTGCGCACGCCCACCAGCATCAACAAGAGCAACTCACCGCTCATCGTCGTTGATGGTGTGATCCTCGCCAGCACGTTCGGCCGGTCGACCACGGACCTCTCCTCGCTCGACATCGAGAGCATCGAGGTCGTGAAGGGCGCCGCAGCCGCGTCGCTCTACGGATCGCGGGCCGCGGCCGGCGTCATCCAGATCAGGACCCGACGCGGCGCGGGTCTGGCATCGGGGCAGACGCAGTTCACGGTGCGCAGCGAGATCGGCTCGAGCTCGCTCAACCGGGAGATCGACCTGGCCACGCATCACCAGTACCTGACGAACGCGCAGGGACAATACGTGGATGCAGGTGGCAACGTCGTTGCACGCGTCGATCGGGTGGAGCGTCCGGTCAGCGAGCGCTACCTCGACGTCGCCTACGCTGATCCCACATTCGATCACATCGAGCAGTTCTTCGAGCCGGGCAACTTCATGGTCAACTCCGTGACGCTGGCGCGCAGCTCGGACGACACGAACTTCTTTGCGTCGTTCGGCAATCACCAGGCGGACGGCGTGGTGCTCGACCACGGCGGCTACGACCGCAATGACCTGCGGCTCAATCTCGATCACCGGATCGGTGCGAACCTGCAGTTCAGTTTCAGCGGTTTCCACATGCGCTCGACCCGCGAGGAGCTGCCGGGCGAGACGTTCTTCCAGCTGGTGCAGCAGGCGCCCGACGTGGACCTGCTGCAGCCTGATCCGGATGGCACACAGTACATCTTCGAGCCGGACCTGCTCGGCGTCACACCGAACCCGCTCTACGAGCTGGTGACGGCGGACAACGATGAGCAGCGCGCCCGCACTCTCGCCAGCTCCGATCTGCGCTGGTCGCCGCGCGGCTGGCTGAGCATCGATGCGAACGTGAGCTACGACCGGTCCGACCGCCTGACGCGGTTCTATTTCCCGCGCGGCCGCAACACGAACGTTTCGTCCTGGCAGCAGGGTATCGTGGAGCGCGGCAACGGCATCACCACCGCGCTGAACGGATCCGTCAGCGCGCAGCTGCGGCGCAGCTGGAACGATTTCTCGACACGTCTCACGCTGCGCGCACTCGCGGAGCAGGAGGACTACGAGTTCTTCTCATCCAGTGCGGCCGGTCTGAGCGTCGAGGGGGTGCCCGACCTGAACGCCGGCACGATCCCGAATGTCGGCGGGTCGACAGAGGAAATCCTCGCACAGGGTTATTTCGCAGCCGCCAATGTGGACTACAAGGGTCGCTACATCGTGGACGCGCTCGTGCGCCGCGACGGCAGCTCGCTGTTCGGTCCCGAGGAGCAGTGGCATACGTACTACCGCGGCAGCGGCGCATGGCGCGTCGCGGAGGAGCCGTGGTGGACGGTCGAGGCGATCGACGAGCTCAAGCTGCGGTACTCGGTCGGCACCGCAGGCGGCCGGCCCTCGTTCGGTGACCGCTACGAGACGTACAACTTCACGGCGGGCGGCGGTCTCGATAAGGGCACGCTGGGCAACCGATTCCTGAAGCCGGAGCGGAGCACGGAACACGAGGTCGGTGTCGACGCCATCATCCGCAACCGCGTGTCAGTGCAGCTGACCCACGCACGCACCACGACCGAGGATCAGCTGATCCTGATCCCGCTGCCGGCCGGCTTCGGCTTCTCCAGCCAGTGGCAGAACGCGGGTACCGTCGAGGGCCGCACCTGGGAGGGCACGATCGAGGCGACGGCGATCGAGCGGCCCGGCCTGCGCCTGACGCTCGGGTTCGTGGCCGACCGGTCGCGCCATGAGATCACGGAGTTCGATCGCCGCTGCTTCCGTACGGGCACGGCCAGCGCGTTCTATCGCTGCGCCGGTGAGACGATCGGCACCATGTACGGCACACGCTTCATCCGCGGCACATCGGAACTGCCGGCAGGTGCACCCGTGCCTGCGGACGAGTTCCAGGTCAATGATGACGGTCTGCTGGTCTGGGTCGGTCCCGGTGGTGACTATCGCAATCAGCAGTGGGGCACGACGTCTGCGGATGCCGACGCCACGTACAGCTGGGGCATGCCGATCCTCGCGCTCGACGATGCGGGCAGTTCCGCCGTCACCCGCATCGGCGACACGAACCCCGACTTCAACTGGGGCTTCTCGTCGAACCTGCAGTGGCGCGACTTCACACTGTACGGCCTGCTCAATGCACAGGTGGGCGGCGACATCTACAACCGCACGAACCAGCGCATGTATCAGTACTTCCGCAGCGGCGACACCGATCAATCCGGCCGCCCGGATGAGCTCAAGAAGACGACCGATTACTACTCGGTTCTGTATGCGTCCAACCTGGTGAACGAGTGGTTCGTGGAAGACGCCAGCTTCATCAAGCTGCGCGAGCTGTCACTCCGCTACCGCGTACCGCAGACGGCGCTGGACCGACTCGGCAGTCTGGGCATCGACGGACTCACCGTCTTCGCCATCGGCCGGAACGTATTCACCTGGTCCGATTACAAGGGCTACGATCCCGAAGCCGGGACGCCGCTCTCACGCATGGACGACTTCGTATATCCGCAGTTCCGCACGTTGACTGCCGGTCTCGAGATCCGGTTCTAGGAGGATATGGTGACTATTCGAACATTCACAGCGACCGCGGTCACTGCCGTGCTGCTGGGTGGGTGCGCCGATCTCGACGTATCCAACCCGAATGAGCCGGACCGGGTCCGCGTGCTGTCGAACCCGCAGGACGTCCAGACGCTGATCTCGACGTCGTATCAGCAGTACTTCGACAATGCGCAACAGACGAACCCGGGCCTGCCGACGGCCGCCATGGCGGACAACCTGACCGGTGGGTTCTTCGACTTCGGCGTGCACGATGTTACGACGGAGCCGCGTTCGATCTTTGACGCCAGTCCGCTCAACACGCGCGGCTTCGTCGGGCGCGCACCGTGGAGCCGGCTCTATCCGGTGCTGTCCAACGTGAACGATGCGCTCGGCGCAATCGATGACGGGCTCGCGATCACGACGGGGAACCAGGGTGCGGACGAGACGCCGCGCGCTCGTGCGTTTGCGAAGTTCGTGCAGGGCATCACGCTCGGCTACCTGGGGCTGTACTACGACCAGGCACTCATCGTCGATGAGAACACGGACCTCGAGCTGATGGATCCGACGGCGTTCCAGCCGTATGCAGAGGTCGTGGACTCTGCGCTCGTCATGCTCGATGAGGCCATTGCCATCGCGGAGGCCAGCTCGTTCACGACGCCGCCGACCCCAGACTGGGTCAACGGTGTTGCCCTCTCCGATGATGACCTGATCCGGGTCATCAATTCCTACGCGGCACGACTGCTCGCCTACGAGCCGCGCTCGTGGGATGAACGTGCGGCCGTGGACTGGAACGAGGTACTCCGTCGCATTGATGCAGGTATCACGTCGGACTTCGCACCCGAAGGGCTGCTGGACGTGTGGGAGAGCAACATGCGGCGCCTGTACTCACGTGTCCGCGCACGGGCGTCCGACCACATCAGGCCGGATTACATGGCTATCGGGCCGGCCGATACGTCCGGGGCGTTCCAGGCCTGGTTCCAGACGACATCGGAGGACCGGATGCCGTTCCGGATCGCGACTCCCGACCGCCGCATCCATGGCGCTGCGGGTCCGGCCGATGAAGGACTGTATTTCGGGTATGCAACTGACAACATCTGGCCTGCATCCCGTGGCACGTACCGCTGGTCGCACTACTACTGGCACCGCGACGGTCTCGGTGACAGCTATTTCACCGGACCACAGGTCACGATCAGCCGTACCGAGATGGACCTGCTCAAGGCGGAAGCGCTGATCCGTCTCAACCGCGCGGCGGAAGCCGTGCCGCTCATCAACGCCACCCGCGTGGCCAACGGTCAGCTGCCACCGGTCACGCTGGACGGCCCGCCCGACGATGCTGCGTGTGTGCCGCGCAAAGTGACGGGAGAGTGCGGAAGCCTGTGGGATGCGCTGATGCACGAGCGCAACCTGGAGAACATGGGCATCGAAGGGACCATCATGTGGTGGGATGCACGCGGCCTCAACCGGCTCATGGAGGGCACGCTGCTGCACTTCCCGGTGAGCGGCATCGAGATCGAGAACCTCGGGCTGCCACTCTATACGTTTGGCGGTGTGGGTGGACAGGGAGCCGCGCCTGCCCCACAGTATCACCGCTGCCCGGTGAACCTGCCCCGCTGCTGAGCGGGCGACAGGGGTTGTGAGCGGGGCCCCTCACGGCAGCACGCCGGGAGGGGCCCTCGTTTCTTCTGACATGAGGAGTTCTGGAATGCGACGTAGACGCGCCTCCCTGCTGGTGCTCGCCATGCTGCTTGCCGCGGCAGCGCCCCTGTCTGCGCAATACGACGTTCTGATTCGTGGCGGCCGTGTCATCGACGGGACTGGCAACCCGTGGTACTACGCCGACATCGGCGTCAGTGGCGACCGCATCGTCGCGTTTGGCGACCTGACCGGCGCCACGGCGACACGCGTCATCGATGCTGCCGGGTTGTACGTGACGCCCGGGTTCATTGACGCGCACTCGCACGCCGGCGGCGGCCTGGCGCGTGAAACACTCAGTGCCGCCCGGCCGCTGCTCGCGCAGGGCGTGACGACCGTGTTCGTGAATCCGGACGGCGGCGGGCCGGTGGACATGGTCGAACAGCGAGCCGCGCTGCTGCGCCACGGTCTCGGTGTCAACGTGGCTCAGATGGTTCCCCATGGTTCCGTGCGGGGCGCCGTGCTAGGCTCTGATGACCGCGCTCCGACCACTGCCGAGATGGCGCGCATGCAGACACTCGTGCGCGACGGCATGGCGGCCGGTGCGTTCGGGCTGTCGAGCGGACCGTACTACGCGCCTGGCAGTTTCGCGAAGACGGACGAGCTGATCGAGCTCGCCCGCATCGCCGCCGAGCACGGCGGCGTCTATTCCAGCCATATCCGCGACGAGGCGGACTACAGCATTGGGGTGGTGGCCGCCGTCGATGAGGTGATCACCGTCGCGCGCGAGGCCGGCCTCACCGGCATTGTCACGCACATCAAGGCACTGGGACCGCGTGTCTGGGGCTATGCCGGCGCACTGGTCAAGCGTATCGAGCGCGCGCGCGATGCGGGTGTGGAGGTATACGCCGATCAGTACCCCTACGACGCATCCTCGACTAGCCTCGCCGCGGCCCTCCTGCCGCGCTGGGCGCAGGCCGGCGGCGATGACTCGCTGCGCGCGCGCCTCGCCCACGCCGATACGCGGGCACGTATCCGTATCGAGATGCTCGACAACCTCGACCGCCGTGGCGGCGCCGGCCGCATCCAGTTCGCGTCGTGGACCGACCATTCCGTCGAGGGCTCGACACTGGCCGCATACGCGGAACAGCAGGGCCTCGAGCCTGTCGATGCCGCGATCGCCATGATCGAACGCAGCAGCCCGAGCATCGTATCCTTCAACATGGACGATGACGACATCGAGCTGCTCATGCGCCAGCCGTGGACCATGACCGCATCCGATGGCGGACTCGTCGAGATGGGCAGCGGCGTGCCGCATCCCCGTGCCTATGGCACGTTCCCGCGCAAGCTACGGACGTACGTGCTCGAGCGGAACGTGATCGAGCTGGAGCAGGCGGTCCGCTCGATGACATCCCTGCCCGCGACTGTCATGAACGTCCGCGACCGCGGGATGCTGCGGGAGGGCGCGTATGCCGACATCGTCGTGTTCGACCTCGCCCGCGTCCGGGACGCGGCTACCTACCAGGATCCGCACCAGCTCGCCGAAGGCATGGTGCACGTGCTCGTGAACGGCCGCCTCGCGATCGCTGACGGCGCATTCAGTGAAATGCTGTACGGGCGAGTGCTGTCGCGTCGGTAACGAATTCGGGAGCGGGATCGGGAGCGTGTCCGTGGTCGGGATCGGGACCGGCGAGGGATGACGCTGTGGGCCGCGGTCCCGATCCCGATGACCGGACACGATCCCGATCCCGGGTTCGTTGACCAGCGAACATCGATCCGGATGATGTTTCAGCGGGCCAGCGCCGCCCCGTAATGCACATCTAACCAAGACTCCACCACCAGCGCGAGCGCAGCCGCGAACGCCTGGCGGTTGGCGTCCGTATCGCGCACGCCCACACGATGCGCCTCGATCTGAACGGCGTCGATCGTACCGCCATCGCGCGAGCCGTGCCGGGCCGTGCTGTAGCCGCCGGTGAAATAGGGATCGACACCCGGATGCGGCTGCGTCGAGCTCGGCACTGCGGGATATCCCTGCGCCTCCAGCATGGAGCCCAGGCTGCCAGGCCCGCGCAGCAGCTGCGCATGTGTCGCGGTGGACGACTCCGCGAGCGCTCGGATGGAGCTGCGCTGCACGATTGACGCGTCGTTCAGTGACGCATCATCGCCCGCGAGCTGCGCAGCGGTGAGCAGGTAGCCGAGCTCCAGCCGCTGCACATCATGGCCATGACCGTGCAGATCGATATTCAAGCCGCGGTCGTATTGCGTCGCCACATGGTGCCGCGCAGCCTCGATGAAGCCATGGTACTCGCGCCATGCGTGCTCAGCGGCACGGTTCCCCTCCGCGGCCTCGCCGATGTCGCGGTTGGCATCCACCTTTGAGCGGTGCAGGTGCATGACCGCAATGTGCGGTGTTCCCCCCGTACTTGATTCGAAGGCTGACCTCATGGCCAACGCAAGATCATCGGTATTCGCATCGCGGATGACCGTTGCTCCGGCGGCGCTGCGATCGGGAATGGAGGACGGCTGGAGCGTGCCGCCATGAGGCGCGCTGATGATGACCGCCATGTCACCGGCGATGAACTCGACGTATGAGTTGACCCCGGTGTACCTGACTCCTGCGACCAGCGGTGTGGCCGTGGCGGAGAAATCCGCGGAGAAGCCGGCCGCGCTCGCGCGCAGCGTCTGAGTGGTTGCGGGAGCCGGCCCCAGGTACCACGTGGTTGCGGCGTGACCCGCCGCGTCCGACGTGACCGTCGCATCGGTCACCCAGCCATTTCCTGCCGTGACCGTGAACGTCACCCGGATATTGGCCACGCCCGCACCCGATTCGTCGGTTATCCGTACGGTCGGCCGCGCCCCGGTGCTGGTGGCGACCACGGCAGTCTGGCCGCTGCCGCCCTCGATCGCGAGCGCGGCCGGCGAGCGGTCCCGCGGCTGACTCGGAGAGTCGGTGCCGCAGGCAATGAAGAGTGCCGGCAGCAGCGAGAACGCAGCAGTCCGCACGCGCCTGCCCTGGTCGAGAGGCATCAGTTTCACTGCATCCCCCGCTCGGCGAGGCGCCGCTCCACCATCCGTCGCAGGGTGCCATCCTCGAGATACTGCTTCAGGTGCTCACCGGGGCAGGTCGTATCGGCGTAGTCGTAGTGTCCACCTATGCGATCGAGCGGCAGATCGAATCGCGCGATCGCCCACGCCATCAGGTCCGCTATCGCCTCCACCTGCGCAGGCGTCTCCTCCTGCAGGCCGTAATTGCCGATGACACTGATGAGGAAATGCCCGCGAGGGTCGTACGTCGTGTTCGTCTCACCCATGTAGCGCCAGTCGCGGCCCTCGTACACGCGGCCGTCGAGGTCGATCAGGAAGTGATACGGCACGTCCCACCAGTTGCGGTCACTCGCCCCCCACGACTGCAGCCCGCGCAGCTTCTGCACGGGATCATCCTCCGGCCGCAGCGGCTGCACGCTGCCCGTGTGATGCAGTGTGACGTGCGTGATCTCGTGCGGAATGCGCAACCGCAGATCCGCACCACCCGCGGTCGTGGCAGTGGCGACCTCCCGCGGCAGAGATTCCGCGGTCGCCACTTCCACCGCTGTCAGTCCGGCGCCGAGCTCGCCCGGCCCGTACACCGCGACGATGGCGATGTGATAACCCTGCCAGTTGAAGGCCTGACCTTCGGTGACCTCCCGCTCTTCCTGTACTTCGCCGCGCGCGAGCCGCAACCGTGCGATGTCGGCCGTGCTCCTGTCGGTGGTGGTGTCGGAGTCCGTCCCGAGCACTGTTACGCTCATGTCACGGAACGCGAGACGATCGCCCGGCCGGAGGTTGCGGCGCGTTGCGTCCGCGGCATGCCCGAGCGGCGGCGACGCTTCCCATTGCGAGTGCGGAATCACACCGGGTGGCAGCTCCGGCCTCTGTGCTGCGGCGGCAGCCTGCGGCCGTGAAGGTGCGACCGCCGTGCGCTCCGGTGCGACGGCCGCGCGTTCCGGTGTGACGGCCGGACGCTCCGGTGCGGCGGCAGCCTCCGTGTTCCCCGACGTCATCGCCAGCGACTGCGACGGCGGGCTCTGGTTGCCGCTGCGGTCCACGGCCGACACCCATACCGCGACCGGCCTGCCGCTCCCGCCGGAAGAGCGGCCTGCAGTCCACAGGCGCGTCGACGCCGGGATGACCTCCGTGCGCCAACCGTCCGGCCAGCGCGACTGCACGACCCAGAGGAACGCGGTCTCTCCACGACCCGGCTCGATCATCACGACCGTGCTGTCACCACTCGCGCGCAGTGCCGAACGCGGTGTCGGCGGCGCGTCATCATCTAGCCAGGTCATCGCCGGCGTGAGGGCCGGCCGTGCATAGGTCTCGCGCATCATTTTGGCCGTCATCGTGTCGCGGCGCGCCTGCGCACGGGCCTGCATTGCGCGAATGGAATCCAGCCGCGCGGGCGGCAGCGTGTCCGCACCCGCGATGGGACCGAATGCGCCATCGGGCATCAGGCTGCCCATTCTGAAGTGCACGTGGCCCTCCGCGCCGGGACGTCCACGCGTGATGTAGATCTGACCAATGATCTCATCCGGCGCCCAGCCGGCACGTCCGCCGGTATCCAGATTGACGTTGCCGGGGATCAGCCCCGCGTACATGCCACGTCCGCGCGGGTTCTGCTGCACCCACCAGTCGAGCAGCACGGGGAAGCTCACGTCCGTGCGCGCGATTGGCCAGTACAGCTGCGGCACGAGGTAGTCGAGGTCTCCATCCATCACCCACTTCCGCGCGTCCGCGAAGATCGACTCGTAGGCGTCGAACCCGCCGAGCTGCGGCCGCACGTTCGGCCGCCAGGTGCCGATCGGACTGATGCCGACCTTCACCAGCGGCTTGACGCGTTTGACCGCCGCATACAGCTCCGCGACGTACAGGTCGACATTCGCGCGACGCCAGTCACTCCGGCCTAGCGATCCACCGCCGGCGCGATAGCGTGCGTAGCTGGCGGAATCCGGGAAGTCGATTTCACGCCCGTCCGGCCCGACTTCCCGGTAGGGATAGAAATAGTCGTCGATGTGGACCCCATCGATGTCGTAGCGACGAACGACGTCCACCACTACGTCCACACTCCTCTGCCGGACTGCGGGCTCGCCCGGATCCATCCACAGGTAGCTGCCGTAGTTCTTTACCAGGTCCGGGCTGGTGTTCGCGATGTGCGTCGCGGCCAGCTCGCCGCGTGCGGACGGATGGCGCGCGCGATACGGATTGAACCATGCGTGCAGCTCGAGCCCGCGTGCATGCGCCTCCGCGACCGCAAACTCGAGCGGATCGTAGTACGGATCCGGCGCCCTGCCCTGCTGACCCGTCAGGTACTCCGACCACGGCTCCAGGTCCGACGCGTACAGAGCGTCGCCCGCCGGACGAATATGGAAGATCACGGCGTTGAGTCGCAGCTCGCGCGCGCGATCCAGCATCCGGATCAGCTCCGCCTTCTGCGAGTCGGTCGGCAGACCGGGCCGTGACGGCCAGTCCAGGTTGGAAACCGCGGCTATCCAGACGCCGCGAAACTCCCGCTCGATGGCGGGAGGAACATCACCGGATGGCACCGGCGCGCGTGCGACCGACGCGCAGGCCGTGATGAGAAGCGCGGCCGCAATGGCGGCTCCGTAGCGGGAATACCCGGACGTTTTGCATCGGATATGACCGATCATGTGTGCTCCTCTGTTGGTCGAACGCGAGCTCGCCAGCTGAGAATGTCGTCGGCCACTACCGATCAACCCGCCTCATGCGGCTCACGAGCATTCCCGATCCCGAAATCGAACACGCTCCCGTTCCGGCTCCCGAATCCCGGTTCAGACCTGGTCCAGAAGAACCCGGATCGCCAGGTCGATCGTGCGCAGGTGGGTTCGGAACGCCAGCACCGCGAGCCGCAACGTGAAGCGGCCGTCCAGCATGGTCGATGACAGGAACACCCGGCCATCCCTTCTCACGCCATCGACGATCTGCTCGTTCTTCAGGTTCGCATCGGCGAGACTCATGCCTTCGGGAGCCCACCGGTACGTGACCACCGACAGGTCCGGCTCCGGCCCCACCTCGAAGCCGTGCCGTCCGATCTCCTGCCGGAAATAGCGCGCGAGCAGAAGTTTCTCGTCGAGCGCGGCGCGGAACGGCTTCGTGCCGAGCAGCACCAGCGGCAGCCACATGCGCAGCGCGCGGAAGTGCTTCGTGAGCTCCGGCGAGACGTCCGCCGGCGACACCTCGCTCGGCGCGCGCAATGCATCCTGCATGTACGCCCCGGTGTAGCTGTGCGTGTGCGCGAGGGCCGCGCCAACACGCACGATGACTATGCCCGATCCGTACGGCAGGAACATGCCCTTGTGCGGGTCGAGGATCACCGAGTCCGAGCGCTCGATGCCGCGCATCAGCGCGCGACCATGATCCGTCAGCAGGAAGAACCCGCCGTACGCCGCGTCCACGTGAAACCAGCAGCGCTCGCGCGCGGCAATGTCGGCAATCGCGTCGAGCGGATCGACCGCCCCCGTGTCAGTCGTACCCGCCGCCGCAATGATGAGCCACGGCACGAGGCCGTCGGCGCGGTCCCGGGCGACTGCATCCGCGAGGACATCGGCACGCATGCGATACCGCTCATCCATTGCGATATGCCGAACCTGCACTTCCGCCATACCGGCAATGCGCAGCGCCTTGTCGATGCTGTGGTGCGCCTGCGTCGTCAGGTAAACGACGGCGCGCGCATAGTCCGCACCCTTGAGACCGTGCGCGTCGCGCGCGGTCGCGATCGCGGTCAGGTTCGCTATGCTCCCGCCCGACGCAATGTTACCGCCCGCACCCGCAGGATACCCCACCAGGTCGGCCGTCCACCGGATGAGCAGATTCTCCATCCGCACCGCACCCGGTCCGGCGAAGAATACGCCCGCGTACTTGTTGGTTGCCGCCGCAATGAAGTCGCCCAACGCGCTGTGATAGATGCCGCCGCCCGGTATGTAGGCGAGGTACCCGCCCGAAGCGGGGTTGCCACCGGGACGCACCACATCGTGTTCCAGAATGTCGATCGCGTCGCGGAGTGGAATTCCGTGCTCGGAGATCGGCGTCTCCAGCAACCGCAGCCCGGCGTCACCGGTCTCCTCGTACGCTCGCGCCGTTTCGATCCGACGCAGGAACCGCTCAGTGGAGGCCACTGCTGCGCTGCGCAGGTGACGTCGTCGCGTGGTACCGGGATCGAGGGGGCGGGCGATCCGCTCGAGCTGGAGGATCCGTTCTCGCACCGCCTAGTGCCCGCTAATCGCCGGCAGGTCGGGCAGCGGCACGGCCGGGTTGTAATGGCGAAACACTTCGCGCGCGATGCCCGCAATCAGCAGGTGCGCGGGACTGTCCACTGCGTACGATGTCTCAACGTTCTCGCGGGTCATCACGCACAGCGCCACGGGCGCGGCCGGCGAGTACATGATGCCGCAGTCATTGCGTGCCTCGTCCACGGACCCGCTCTTGTGCGCGACCCGAGTGCCGCCCGGCAGCCAGCGTACCAGCATGTTGCCATCCTGGTTGGCCAGCAGCATGCGCAGCGCGAGTGAGTCGAGCGCCGGCGACACGGCGCGGCCCTCGTGCAGCATCGTGAACAGCTCCACAATTTCGTCCGGCGTCGCCACGCCCAGGCCGTACCGCGCCGACGAATCCATCGCGATCGATGTCTGTCGGCGGAACGTCTTCGAATGGACCTTGCTTTCCGGCAGCCCGAGCGCCTCCATCTTCGCGCCGACCGTCGCGATGTCGAGCTTGTCCAGCAGCAGATTAGTGGCGGTATTGTCCGACAGCGTGATCATCAGCCAGGCGAGGTCCTCCAGACTGAGGGACGCGCCGGAATCCATGTGCTTCAGGATGCCCGACCCGCCGACACGGTCCCGCGCGATCATCATTGATCGCTCGCCCAGCTGCATGCGACCCTGCGCGACTTCGTCCATGAGTGTAACCAGGATCGGCACCTTGATCAGCGACGCGGACGGGTACTTCTCAGCACCCCGGATCGACATCTGCTCACCAGTTGCGAGGTTGCGCACGCTGACGCCCACGACCCCCGCGAACGATGACGTGATCCGCTCGAGCGCGCGCCGCAGGTCGGCCGTATCGGCAGCCGCGGACGCGACTGCGACGGTCAGGACTCCATGCCCGTCACCATGCAGAGCGCGATGATCGAGGGCATGGACATCGACCGTCCAGCCGGCCGTGAGCCACGGCAGGATGATCGCGGCAGCGGCACGCATGAGAGAGCGCATGAATTCAACGATGCAGAAGGGAGTACGAACCACATTGCCGTCACGCCCGGCACTGTCGTCATACTCCCCTCGCGCACCGTCGATGTCAACCACCCGGACACCACCCGGACACCACCCGGACCCGGCTTCACTTTAGGAAAACGCCCCGTCCGGCCATGGGTTTGCTACAGCGGCGAGTCGCCTGCGGTGGAAATTGACCCCTTCACCGGCAGAACCGGTGGACATCCCATGTCTGGAACGCGAAAAAACGTAAAGTGAAGCCGGGTCCGGGTAATTAACGGCGCGGCCCGCCTCGCATTCTGCCGCCGCCCCCCAGCGAATACGAGAAGTTTATCTGCGCGCTGCGCGTGCTTTCGCGGCTCCGCCCGATCTGGATATAGCTGACATCGGCCATGCGGCTGGATGTCTCGCGCAGGCCGAACGGGTCCCTGAGCGACAGCCGCACCGAAGCCCGGTTATCGAGGAACTGGTACCGCAGCCCCAGATCGCCTGTGTAGCGGGCATCGGAGCGGCCCTGGGGGAGATCCTCGGGCGGCGAGTAGGAGAAGTTGCCCTGGGCGCTGAGCGCGTCGGTAACGCGAGCGCTGATATTGGCGCGCGACGACCAGCGGAACGAGCTGCCTGAGTAGCGCTGACCCAGGTTGCTCGCGTCCCGATTCAGCTTGCGGCCGCTGATGCTGACATGGCCGCCCCAGCCATCGCGCTGTCGCATCGAGTACGTCAATGATGCACCGTAGCTCTCCTGCGACGCGAGGTTCTGATACGTACGCGTGGAGACGCCCTGATCGTCGACGGTCGTGATCGCGGCCCAGTCGTTGGTCGTTTTCTGATAGTAGGGCGACAGGCGCAGGTTACCGGCCGATCCGGACCAGCTGGCGTTGAGCGAGACGGAGTGCGTGTACTGCGGCTCGATGTCCGGGTTGCCGATCCGGCGATTGAGCGGGTCGGTCGAGAGATCGACAGGATTGAGTACGGACGCGCTGGGCCTGCCGATGCGACGTGAGTAGGAGACGCGCACCTGCTTCGACCGATCGAACCGATAGGACAGGTTGGCGCTCGGGAACATATCGAAGTAATCACGGCGGAACTCATCGCCGGTGGGAACCTCGAAGCTCATGTCGAGGTGTTCCGCACGGAGCCCGAGCTGCACGCCGAAATCGCCGAACTGCCGCTGCAAGGTCGTGTAGACAGAGTTGGTCGTCTGGCGCTGATCGAAGCCGCGATCCGTCAGCAGGCCATCGGGCACGTTGTCCGGGTCATCAATGAAACGAATGAGCCGGTCGCGGTCGCTGTCCTCGAAGCCGACGTCGTAGCCCACCTCCAGGCTCATGTCCTCGCCGAGCGGCCGGGTGTAGTCGATCTCGATCGACAGCTCCCTCTCCAGCTCCTCTTCATCTTCCAGCGTCAGCTCGGCAGGCAGGAGTTCGTCCCCGTCGAACTCGCCATCGGCAGTGATCTCCTCGCGGCTGTCACCGCGCTGGCGGCCCGTCTGCAGCTGCACCTCAAACTGCAGCTCGTGCTCGCGTCGCTCCCACTCGTAGTCGAAGCCTGTCGAGATGTCCGCGGAGAGGCTGCGCGAGTCGGATGTCGATGTGCGATCGTAGATCAGGATCGGACTTTCGGCCTCATCCAGATGAGTGGTCGTGTTGAAGCGATCCGATGCATTGCCGGACCGGCGCAGCCCCGCTTCGGCATACACTCGCATGCGCTCGCTCGCCTGATAACGCGTCTCGAAGTCGATGTTGCCTGCCAGACCCGATCGATCAGACCGGCTGTCCTGTCGCAGGAATGCCGGATCCGCGATCAGGTTCTGACGCAGATCGAAATTCGTGCTCTCGTTGTCCGACAGCCGCAGGAACGTGCCGCCGTTGAATGTCCAGTCGCCGCGCTGCAGCGTGCCGCGCGCACCGGCGCCGTACTGACCGCGCGTGCCCGCGTTTGCGAACGCGCTCCCGCTGAGACCCAGCTCGACGCCTTCCTTCATGACGAGGTTGACGATGCCGCCGCTGCCCTCCGCGCCGTACCGCGCCGAAGGATTATCCAGCACCTCGATTTTCTGGAGATAATCGGCGGGGAACTGCTCCAGGAATATGGTGAGTGCCTCGCCCGACATCGGTGCCGGGCGGCCGTTGATGTAGATCGCGGGCGCATTGCCACGCAGAGTGAGGCGGCCGTCGATGTCGACCTCCAGCTCCGGTATCGACTGGAAAGTCTCGGTGACCGACCGGCCCTCCGCGCCCATGACGCCGAGATTGTACGATGTGCGATCGGCCTCGAACGTCACGGCCGTTCGTTCGGCCGACACCTCGATCGGATCGAGCGCCAGCGCATCCACGGGCAGGCGCAGCGTACCGAGGTTGCGCGTCTCATCGTCAGCCAGCTCGAACTGCTCGGTGAACACTTCGCCGTACCCGACACTCACGAATCGGACGTAATAGACGCCCTCCCTCAGCTGTGCGAACCGGAACACGCCCTGTGCGTTCGTGAGAGTCTCCGACAGGCGCGTCGAGTCAGCCGACCAGAGCTCCGCCGTCGCGTTCGCGACGGGCTCACCCGTGTCGCCCGCAACGACCGTTGCCAGTATGACGGCCGTGCCACGCGGCACGACAGGCTGTTCCTGAGCGCGTGCAGGAGCTGCGGCGACGAAGAGGGCGAGGACCAGACCGGAGGCGAGGGTGAGCAGTACGGCGCGGGTCGGCATGTATACCACTGTGTCTCCCGTGTGCGATGAGTCCTGCTCATCTGACGGGCTCGCACACTGGATCGTTAAAAATCGGCCGGGTGCGCGGTCGTCTCGCCCCGCCGTACGGCCCCGCGTGGCGCCGGCACTCTTCAGATCATCGATTCCCCGGGCCGACGCCGCTGGTGGTCGGGACGTCGGGCACCAGCCGCCTGGACATCCGGGCAACGGCCGCGGCCATCTCGCCGCGTTTCTGCGGACCCCAGTCGGCCATGGTTTCCGCCAGCTGCTCACGGCGTGCGCGGCCGAGTGCGCCGAGTGCGGTGCTGCCGGCGCCGGTCAGTCGGTGCGGGTCGCCGTCCTGGCCACCCGCGATCAGGCCGCGCGCGTGCAGGTCGTCGAGCGCGGCGCGCAGCCGCTCGGGCCGGATCTCGTGGCTGTGGGAGACATCGTCGATCGGACGAGCAGGATCGTCGCCGAGGCGTACGAGCAGCCACGCGCTCAATGGGGCCAGATCGAGGCCGGCTCGTGCGACGACACGCTCGATGTACTCGCGGCGCGTGTCGTGCGATGCGATGAGTGACAGCGAGCGCTCCAGCCGGTCGACGGAGCTTGCATCCGTCGGCATCGGAAACAGCTCCTCCGCCTCGCGCCCAATGTCCTTTGCGACCGCCGCGATCGTGTGGCGCAGGGGCAGCTCGGGGACGAGCCAGGTCAGCAGGAACCCGATCCCCGCCACGACCGTCGCGCTCAGGAACACGACGTTCAGCGCCGACGCGAAGCCCTCGACGTACAGCGCCCGTATCGCGGGCTCCATGGCCGCCAGCCCCTGCGGCGTGAGACCGGCGGTAGGCAGCTCGACACCGGCGGCCACGTGCGCGCTCAGATACGTCCGCAGGCGGCTGGCGAAAATGGCGCCGAACACCGCCGTGCCGAGCGAGCCGCCGATCAGCCGGAACAGGGTCGCGCCCGACGTCGCCACGCCGAGGTCGCGGTAGTCCACTGCGTTCTGAACCGCAATCACGAGCACCTGCATGACGTTGCCCAGCCCGAGCCCCAGGACGAGCATGTAGAGCGACGCCTCGGCCACCGTCGTGCCGGCATGCATGCGCGACAGCAGGAACAGGCCGAGCGCCGTGACGGCGGTGCCGACGATCGGGAATACGCGGTAGCGACCCCAGCGGCTGATCAGCTGGCCCGACATGATCGATGTGAAGAGCATGCCGCCCATCAACGGCAGCATCTGCAGGCCCGATCCGGTCGGTGTCGCGCCGTTGACCACCTGGAGGAACAGCGGGATGTACGTCACGGAGCCGAACAGCGCGAACCCGACGATCAGTCCGATCACTGCAGTGAGTGTGAACGTGCGGTTCGCAAACAGTGTGAGCGGCAGTACCGGCTCCGTCGCGCGTCGCTCCACGATGACAAACGCCAGCAGCATCACCGCCGCGAGCACGCCGAGCGCGATCATCGGCGGTGATGTCCACGGCAGCGAGATGCCGCCGAGGTCGCTGAACAGCACGAGCGAGCTGAGCGCAAGCGCGAGCAGACCCGTGCCGAGATAATCGATCGCGTGACGCACGCGAACCGTGCGCCGCGGCAGCGTCGCCGCGATCACGAACAGCGCGAGCAGGCCCAGCGGCAGATTGATGTAGAAGATCCAGCGCCACGACCATTCGGTCGTGAAGTACCCGCCCAGCAGCGGGCCCGCGATGCTGGAGATGCCGAACACCGCGCCGAAGATGCCCTGATAGCGACCCCGGTCGCGCGGCGGCACGATGTCGCCCACGACCGCCTGCGTCGTCACCATCAGGCCGCCGCCGCCCATCCCCTGGATGAAGCGGAACAGGATGAGCTGCTCCATGCTGCCGCTCACGCCGCACAGCACGGAGCCGAGCAGGAAGATCACGATCCCGGACTGAAGCACCACCTTCCGGCCGTACAGGTCACCCAGCTTCCCGTACAGCGGCGTCACGACCGTCTGCGCCAGCAGGTACGCCGTCACCACCCACGCCAGACGCTCCAGGCCGCCCAGCTCACCCACGATTGTCGGCAGCGCCGTCGCCACGATCGTGCTGTCCAGCGCCGCGAGCAGCATCGCCAGCAGCAGCCCGCTGAATATGACCAGGATCTGCCGACGATCGAGTGGCGCGGGTTCCGGCAGGTCCGCCGCCACCCCGGCCGCCGTCATGCCGTCATGCGCACGAACTCACCCCGTTCCACGTCCAGGATGTCGATCGTGCCTTCCTCGATGATGTAGTGCCAGCCATGCAGCGAGATCGTGCCGTCCTCGACCCGGCTCTGCAGCTCCGGATACGTCAGCAACCGCTGCAGCTGCAGCGCAATCGATCGCTGCTCCGTCCGCCGCAGCAGCGCTTCGTCCACCGGGCCCTCCACCCGCGCCTCCCGCGCCAGCTCCAGCCACCGCTCGATATGCGGCGTCTGCGCTGCCGGTGGATCGTACAACGCCCGGATCGCACCACAGTGCGTGTGGCCGCACACCACCACGCTGTCCACCCGCAGTACCAGGGCCGCGAACTCGATCGCCGCCGACGTCCCGTGATAGCCGTAGTCCGACTCGAACGGCGGCACGAACGCGCCCATGTTCCGCACGTGGAACAGCTCTCCCGGCTCCACTCCCGTGAACAGCTCCGGCACCACGCGCGAGTCCGCGCACCCGATGAACAGCGTCGACGGGCTCTGCCCGTTCCGCACCAGCTCCTCGTAGTGCTCCCGGTAGCGCGGAAACACCTCGCGGCGAAATCGCCGCAATCCTCGTATCAGATGATCAGGCATGCCGCCAAATTGGGAAGATCCCGCCTCGCGCGCTACATTGCCTCCTCATCCGACCAACCACCTCGCTCCTCAGGAGGCTGACCATGTCCGTCGCAAAGGTATCAGAAATCAGCTCCACCTCCACCAAGAGCTTCGAAGACGCCATCGAGCAGGGCATCCAGCGCGCCGGCAAGACCATTCGCAACATCAAGAGCGCATGGATCAAGGAACAGCACGTCCGGGTCGAGAATGGCCGCCCCTCGGAGTACCAGGTCAACATGATGGTCACGTTCGTCATCGACGACTGAGACCGCGGCTCAGACCACGGCGGCACCGCCTCCGGGCGGTGCCGCATGCCCCCCTCCCATCAATTTCCACTGATCCGTCGCGCTGGCTGCTTTCTTGCTTAGCGACCGGTCCAGAAGCCACGGCAGCGCGGACTCTGTAGGCATGTTCCTGAATGACTGACAGGCAGAGCAGCTCGGAAGGCCGTGCGATCATCCTGGTGGTCGAACGGGATCCGCACGTGCGCGAACTGGAGGCATTCTTCCTGAACGAGGCGGGGTACGCCGTCGAGTTCACGGATGATGGGCCTGCGGCACTGGAGCGCGCGCGCCAGCTGCGACCGGAACTGGTGATCACGGAGGTGCTGGTGCCGAAAATGGACGGGCTGGCGCTGTGCCGTGAGCTGAAGAACGATCCCCGAACGGCGGACATCATGGTCCTGATCTTCAGCATCCTGGCGGCCTCGACGCGTGCGCGCGAAGCGGGCGCGGACGCGTTTCTGATGAAACCGCTGGCGGAGCGACGGCTGGTGGACACTGTGCGCGAGCTGATCGCGAAGCACGGCAAATCCGTGCCGGTGGAGGGCGCATGAGCGGGGGGCCGGAGATGGAGGGCGGCGTACCGGTGTGGGGCTCCGATCTTGCGCGCATCAGCACGGGGAGTGGGTCGGCGGACCGGATCCTGGGGGGCGGGTTCCCGGTGAACTCGATCAACATGATCATGGGTGAGCCGGGGACGGGCAAGACTCTGTTCGCGCAGCAGCTGGTGTTCCACAACGCGGGCGGCGACAGACCGATCCTGTATCTCACGACGCTGTCGGAGCCGCTGGCGAAGGTCGTGAAGTATCTGCAGGGCTTCGATTTCTTCGATGAGGCGAAGCTCGGCACGGACGTGATCTACGACGAGGTCGGCAACGAGCTGGCGGAGGAGGGTATCGGTGCGCTGGTCCGCAAGGTGAAGGAGCGGATCAAGGCGTTGAAGCCGAAGATCATCGTGATCGACTCGTTCAAGGCGCTGCACGACATCTCGCCGTCGATCGCGGAGATGCGGCGGGTGGTGCACGACCTGGCCGGCCTGCTGACGGCGTACGAGACGACCACGTTCCTGGTGGGCGAATATTCGCAGGAGCAGATGGCGGTGCTGCCGGAGTTCGTGGTCGCCGATGGCATCGTGGAGCTCCTGCGACACGAGTCGGGGATGCGGGATGACCGGTTCTTCCGGGTCAGGAAGCTGCGCGGCAGCAGCTATCGCGAGGGTCGGCACGGGCTGCGTCTGACATCGGGGGGAGTAAAGATCTACCGCCGGCTGGTGACGCCCCGGACGCCGCCGGACTACACGATCGTGCGGGAACGGGTGGCAACGGGAACGACGGGCCTCGACGAGATGGTGGGCGGCGGACTGTGGACGGGCACCACGACGCTCCTGGGCGGGCCGACGGGAGCGGGCAAGACGACGATAGGGCTGCAGTTCGTGCTGGACGGTCTGCGTCGCGGTGAGCCCGGCCTGTACGTTCATCTGGAGGAGAACCCGACACAGCTGTGCTACCTGATTCAGGGATTCGGTGCTGATCCGGCGGATCCGGAGCTCCATCTTCTGTATCACTCGCCGGTCGAGCTGCAGATCGACAGTCTCGTGGATGAGATGTTCCGTCTGGTACGCACGAAGGGCGTGAAGCGCATCGTGATTGACGGGGTGGGCGATCTCGTGACGGCCGCCCAGGATGCGCGCCGGCTGCACGACTATCTGTATGCGCTCTCGCAGCATTTCGCCGTGACCGGCGTGACGGCGATGTTCACGTTCGAGACGGCCCGGCCCGGCATCACGGGCGGCTACGCCATCGACGCGCCGTTCAGTCATCTGTCCGACAACATACTGCTCCTCGAGATGCGGATCGAGGACGAGCGCACGCATCGCAAGCTGCGCGTATTGAAGACACGCGGCAGCACACATGATCCACGCGTGCGCGAGGTCGAAATATCGCCCGAAGGTGTGAGGGTGATCGAATGATAACGTCCGTCGGATCATCGCCCGATCGCTATGAGCAGTTCCGGAAGCTCACGGAGATCAGCCGGGCGCTGACGTACACGCTCGAGATCGATGATGTCCTGCGGCTGGCGACGGATCGCGCCGCGGAGCTTCTTGAATCTCAGCGTGCGCTGCTCATGCTGGCCAATGATGACGGTCTGCTCCAGGTCCGCGCATCGCTGGGCGTGCAGGATGCCGACCTCGACCGCTTCCGCGAGCCGCTGGATGAAACGCTGATCCGGCGGCTCCAGGGTCTTCTCGGGGCATCGCTGCCGGAATGTTTCCTGGGCGTGCCGCTGGTCGTGCACGGCCGCGTTACCGGCCTGCTCGCCGTGGTCCGTCCCGAGGGGCAGCCCTGTTCGGAAGAGGACGAGTGGCTGCTGTCGGCGGTGGCGGACCAGGTTGCGGTGGCACTGGAGAACGCGCGTCTCCAGGAGGAAGTGAGGCGCGAGCGCGAAAGCCGCACGCGTGCCGTCACGGGCGCGGGCGAGGCGGAGGAGGCGAATGAACGCGCGCTCGCCACACTGTCGCATGATCTGCGGTCACCGCTGAACGCGATCGATTCGTATGCCGAGCTGATCGAGATGGAGATCTTCGGTCCCATCTCCGATCGTCAGCGCGAGGCGCTGGGCCGGATCCGTCTCAGCGGTCGCCACCTGCTGGCAGTGCTGGAGAACGTGCTGGAGATGACGCGTCTGAGTGCCGGCGTCGTCCGGATCCGGACGGGGCCCATGCATACGGCGTCGGTGATCGCGGAAGCCGTTCAGATGGTGCAGCCGAGCGCGTCGGCGAAGGACCTGCACCTGGACGTGGATGAGAGCACGGACCTCACGATCGAGGCAGACCCGAACCGTGTGCGCCAGGTTCTCGTCAACCTGTTGAGCAACGCCATCAAGTACACGCCGGCAGGCGGGCACGTGGTGGTCGGCGTGTCCACGGTCGCAGCCGGTGGCGACACGGCCGCGCGGATCACCGTCACGGATACCGGCCCTGGCATTCCCGTCGAGAAGCTGCAGGCGATCTTCAGGCCGTATTACCGGCTGCCGACAGCGGAGGCTGACGCGCCGGAAGGACTCGGGCTCGGCCTGGCCATCTCGCGCGAGCTGATCCGTCAGATGGGCGGCGACATCGACGTCGACAACGAGCAGGGTGCAGGCTGCACGTTTGCCGTGCGGCTTCCGCTGGCCGACTGATCAGCCGTTGATGAGTCGCTCGATGGCGTCGCATGCATTCGCGACTCCATCCTCGGCGCGCACCTGCCGCGCCACCTCGGCGGCGCGCGCCGCGAACGCACCATCAGTGAGCAGCTTCGCGAGAGTCCGCTCCACTGCGCGCGCGGTGTAGCGCTTCGGCCGGATCGTGCGGGACACGCCCAGGTGCTCCACACGCCAGGCGTTGTCCGGCTGGTCATGCGCGAACGGTACGACGAGCGTCGGCCTCCCGGACAGCAGCCCCTGGTGAACCGTGCCGGCACCGCCCTGGTGCACCACGACGGACGCGCGCGGGAACAACGCCGCGTGCGGCGCGAACTCCTCGAGCAGCACACCCTTGGGCAGATCTCCGTCCGGGCGGTTCTCCGGGTGCGGCCCGACCAGCAGCACTGCACGTATGCCCAGGCGCCGCACTGCCTCCACGCTCTCGTGGTAGAAGCTGCCCGCCGCACCGACCGCGGAGCTGCCAAGCGTGAACACGACGGGCGCATCACCGGCGTTCAGGAAGTCGCTGAGCCTCTCGGAGAGCGGCGCCCCGCCCCTCGGCCCGTTGTAGGTGATCGGGCCCGTGACGGCGACGTTGGGGGGCCAGTCCTCCTGTGGCGTGCCGAGCACGCGTGAGAAGAGGCCGAGCACCAGTTGTGGCGAATGCTGCCCCTCGAACACCGGATCGCCGCCCGCCGGCAGGCCCAGCTCGGCGCGCAGTGCGTGCACGGGTGCGCCCCACGACCGGGTCATGCGCTTCGCCAGCGAGACGAGCGCGCCCGCCGCGCCGGGCACGCGCTCCAGCCGCTTCGCCCAGGGAATGGGTGGAAACACGGGCAGGTCGTGCTGCGAGAAGAACGACATCGGCGCCAGCACGGTCGATGCCCACGCGAGACCCTCGTTCTGCGCTACGATGGGCCCCGCGAACGTGACCGGATGCGTGATCATGAGGTCCGCACCGCGAGCCGCTGCGGTGAGGTCATCGAAGCTCTCGCGCAGGGATGCGAGGATCAGCTCGCGGACGATGTACTCCGTGCCACCTGCGGCGTCCATGATGCGGCCGACCGTCGCGCGGTCGGACGGATCGACGTCCGGCCGCACGGCGTGAAACGCCAGGCCCTCGCGCTCGACCGTCTCCCGATACCACGCGGGCATCGCGAGGACTGGCACGTGGCCGCGCTCGCGCAGGCCGAGCGCCAGACCGATGTAGGGATAGACGTCCCCGAACGAGCCGAAGCTCGATATCACGATCCGCTTCCCCATTACGCCGATCGACCCGCGGGCAGCGGCGAACGCAGCTCGGCATCCACTTCCCTGCCGAGCCGCGTCACGATGTCGGGCAGCGCGTCGATGTCCGTCTGCCGTGTATTGAAGTTCACGATGCAGGGCCGCAGTACATAGCGACCGCGTACGATCGCATGCGACACGAACACCGCGCCCGAGCCCTGTATCCGCTCGAGCAGCGCCTCATTGAGCTCGTTCAGATACGTCTCCGTCGCGGCGCGCCCGGCTGCATCGGCGGCTTCCGACTGCAGATCGGACGGCACGAAACGGAACGTCGTGATGCTGAGACCCTGCGTGCACGGCTCGAGCTCCGGGTGTGCCTGCACGAGAGCCCACAGCCGCTCGCTCAACCGGATGTCGTCGCCGATCATGCGCACATATCCCTCGCGCCCGGCCCGCCGCAGTGCAAGCCACACCTTGAGCGCACGGAACCCGCGCGAATTCTGCGGACCGTACTCGCTGTAGTTCGTCGCCTCCTCACCGAAATGGTAGTAGGGCGGGTGGTATGCGAATGCGTTGCGCAGGGTCGTCGCATCACGCACGAGGACGCAGCCCGCCTCCAGCGGAGCATACAGCCACTTGTGCGGATCCACGGCCACCGAGTCCGCGAGCCGGAGTCCCTCCAGATCCTCCGGCGTCCCGGGAACGGCAGCGGCGAGCGCGCCGTACGCACCATCGACGTGGAACCACACGCCCGCCTCGCGGCAGATCGCGGCGATCTCCGGGAGCGGATCGACGGCGCCCGTGCTGACGGAGCCCGCCGTCCCGACCACCATCATGGGCAGGTCACCGGCGTCGACATCGCGCGCCAGCGCTGCACGCAGCGCTTCAGTGTCCATGCGCAGATCGTCGCCGGTCGGTATCCAGCGGACGGCGTCGGTTCCGATGCCGGCGAGATCCGTCGCCTTCTGCAGCCACGTATGTGTCTCGACGGAGGCATAGACGCGCAGCGGGCGTGCGTCCGCAGCCGCCACACCCTGCGCCCTCACGTCCCACCCCGCCGCCGCCGCGCGCGCGGCGAACAGTCCGACCATGTTCGCCATGTTGCCGCCGCTCACGAACAGCCCGCCGCCATCCTGCGGATATCCGATGAGCTCGGCGATCCAGCGCACCGCCTGCGCCTCGATCTCCGTCGCCACGGGCGCCAGTCGCCACGCGCCCACGTTTGCATTGACGGCCGCGGCCAGCAGATCGCCCAGCATGCCGATCGGCGCCGGCGACGACGTGATGTAGCCGAAGAAGCGCGGATGCCCATTGAACAGTGAATGGTCGAACAGCACGTCTGCTGCCGAGCGCAGCAGGTCCGCCGTCTCCGACCCTGTCTCAGGCAGCCGCTCACCCGCGCGCAACAGCGCGCGGACCGAGTCCGGTGAGCTGCTCCGTGCTACGGGCAGCTCCGGTACGGACTCGAGGAACTGCGCAATCATGTCCACCAGCTCGTGCCCCGCCTGCCGGAACTCAGCCGCACTCATCGCGAGCGGTACGTCGCGCACGACATCGTGCAGCGGGGCAGTGCCTGGCGTCGCCGGGGTCGATTCAGGCTGCATCTTCATGCTGCCCCTCCGATCAATGGATACCATGCTCACGGGTGCGTTCCGTGCGCGCCGTGATTGGCGCATGTGACGTCCGGATTGAACTGCGCAAACGGGCCATTCGGATTTTCACGATACAGCCAGACGTGCAGCTCGTAGTGCGGCGCGAATCCATGCGCCTCATCCGCGTCCGTCTCCGCGTTGTCATGCATCAGATAATACTCATTGCCCAGGAACGACGGCGCCGCCGTGTTGCCTGCGGCCGCCCACCCGGCCGCGAATACGAGATTCTCCACCGCGATCAGCTCGAGTGAGCCATCCGCCTGCGGCTCGTACAGCAGCAGGGCGGGTGTCGTGAAGTCCGTATGTGTCCCCGTTCCCGCAACGCGCGGCTCCGTGGCGGTGATCCCCAGCAGGTCGGGACGGAAGTAGTGCACGCCCATGCCGCCCAGCTGCGGCGGCTGGCCTTCCATGGCCGCCACGAAGCACATGTCCGCCGGGTCGCGAATGTAGCCC
>DATHUY010000144.1 GCA_035461765.1 Longimicrobiales bacterium | reverse complement strand
TCAGGGTAGTTGTCGTAATTCCCCATCGCCGCGACCATGGCGCGCGCCTGTTCCTCGAACGGTGTGCCCTTCATACGCTCGAATGCGGCTTCCGCCTGTGCCGTTGTGTTGCGTCCGATCTCCGACTTGTAGTTGCCGGGTTCGATCAGGCTCGACTTCACCTCGAAACGCGACATCTCCGCCGCGAGCGCATCACCGAACGCTTCCATCGCATGTTTGGTCATGCTGTACGGCCCGAAGAACGGGCCGGACAGAATGCCGGAGATGGAGCTGACGGTGACGACGCGTCCTTTTGACTCAATCAACATCGGCGCAAACGCCTTCGTGATGCGATAGGGGCCGAACACGTTGACGTCGACGATCGATTGCATCTCCTGCTCCTCGACGTCGATCAGCGGCGCGAGCACCGCGATGCCGGCGTTGTTGACGACGCCATGGAGCCCGCGGCCGCCGTCGCGCACCGTCTCCACCGCCGCGGCAATGTCCGCATCGACGGTGACATCGAGCTGCACGGCCTGCACGTTGGGGATCGCGTTGAGCGCAGCCATGTCTTCCGGCTTGCGCGCACCCGCATACACGAACCACCCCTCCGCCGCGAGCCTCTCCGTGATCTTCAGACCGATCCCGCTGCTTGCGCCGGTCACGAGAACCGCCCGCTGAGCGGCGGGTGTGTCCTGTGCAGCCGCGCTCCGCGGCGCCACTGACATGATGGCGATCGCGACAATCGTCAGGATTCGAACGGTTCGAACAGGGGAGCTGAACATCTTGACCTCTCGGAATCGATTGTTGTCGGTTGCGCCCAGGCGGATGCGGTTCTGCACGGTCCTTCGTGGTTCCGGCGTGCGGCTATCGCATGATCCGATAACGATAGCAGCCAACCGACGCGCCAGCTACGGACGCCTCGACGGCCCCGCTGGACATGACATCACTTCGCTCCACGGAACAGCTCGATTGACCGTCGCAGCACGTCCGGATGCCCCAGCACTCCGTGCGATGCGTTCTCGATCACGAGGACGTGTGCGTTCGGCATGCGACGCGCGACCTCGCGGGCATTCGCAGGGGGCGTGCGGCCGTCCCACTCGCCAGTGACGAGCAGTGCGGAGGTATTGCTCGATACCGGCTGACGGAACGTGTCGTCGAGCCTGGGCAGACCGGACAGGTCGCACAGCGCCGGCTTGGGGAAGTTCAGTGCGTCGCCCAGCAGCGCAGTACGTCCCTCATTCCCGATCAGCCGAAGGCGCTCGTCGCTGGCGTACGACGCGCAGTCCATCGCCAGGTTCATGAGGTTGAACGGCTGCGGCAGTCGTGCGCGCAGCGTCCAGACGGCGAGCGGCTCATAGTCGCCATCCAGCAGCCGCGGCATTGCGCTCATCATGGCCGCGATCTCGGGCATGGCGTCGAGCGATTCCGCGACCCAGCGCTGGAGGTCCCACGCTCCGAGCGTGATGGTACGGCCATTCGCGAACGTGTACGCGACGGGCTCCATCAACCGCGCGCGCAGTGTAGCGATCTCCTGGAGCAGCGTCGGTCGCTTCGCGGCGGCGATGCCAGCGAGCACGCTGTCCGCCAGTACCGGCCGCTTGAAGGTATGGTCAGGCCCTTCCACGCCTGCGAGCACCATGGCGGTTACGGACTCCGGGTGACGGCGTGCGACGGCAAGGGCGAGGTGCGTGCCGTAGCTGCCGGCCAGGAGCTGCAGAGATGGGGCGCCGAGCGCTTGCCGCAGCGCCTCCACATCGTCCGCGCTTTCGACGGTGGTCAGGCCGCCGATATCGATCCCGCGCGAGGGTGCCGCGGCGATGCACGCCGCAACGAACGGCCGCAGGATCGAGAGCAGGTGCTCCGCGTCGCCGGCGCGATCACGCGGCAGCATCGGACTCGCGCCGCACGTCGGATCGGACGGCTCCGAAGTGCCGGTGCCGCGCTGGTCGAACGCGATCACGTCCGCGACGGCGCGCAACTGCTCGAGCACCTCGCGCGGCATGCCCGACAATGCGCGCGTAGCCGCATCGCCGGGACCGCCGGCGAGGAACACAATGGGCGGACGTGGCTCGGCGGCCGTAGACGCGAACCGTACGAATCGCAGCGTCAGCACGGCGTCGGTCCCGGACGCGCGATTGGCCCGGACCTCGAGCTCGCCATACTCCGCCGACACATCCTCGCCTCGCACGGAGAACGTGCCCGGCCGCACCGACGACTGTGCGTGCGCTGCCGCCGGATCGAAGCACGCCGCCGCGGTCGCGATTGCAACGCCGATCGTGAGAACGTGGGACCCCTTCCTACACCGGACCGCCAGTGACATGGATGCTGCACGCATGCGTCGTGTCATCGTGCCTCCCTCGCGAGCAGCCGCTCGATCTCACGCTTCCGGGCGGTGAGCAGCAATACGCGACGCCGTGCACGGAGCAGCACGACGACGGCGACTGCGAGCATCGCCGCGCCGACCGCGGCCGCCGCCAGTGCTCCCGGTTGCTGCCGCGACCCGAGCAGCCACACGGTCAGTGCGCCAGCTGTGAACAGTGCGGTGCAGGTTACGCTCATGCGTCCAGCCATCACGCGATGCGACGCGAAGAGCACGCGACGTCGCGCGAGCACCCACGCGGCAAGGGCGGCCCATGCGAGTCCGGCGCTGGCGACCACCACGAACGCCGCCTGTGTCCGCCCGGGCAGCCCGGCCTCCGTCGCGAGGAGCGAGCCGGTCACGGCGGCAACAGTGAGGCCCGCGAGCAGCAGGGCCGTGTACCCGACTCGCGACGGCAGCGCGAGCTCGGCAGCAAGGCGGCTGCGCAGCTCGTCGGCCGACGGCCGCGGCGCCGGGACGGCGTTTTGGTCAGTCATGCGTCAATCCCCTTTGTTCGAGTCGTTCGCGCAGCATGCGGCGTGCGCGGAAGAGGCGGGATTTCACGGTGCCGACCGGGACGTCGAGCACGGCCGCCACCTGGTCGAGCGGCAGCTCCCGCAGATAGAACAGGACCAGCACCTCGCGCTCGACGAGCGGCATCGACATCAGCTCGTCATGCATCAGGCCGACATCCTCGTCCGGCCACGCCTCCGGCTCGAGCGCTGCGACATCATCGGTGAGTGGCGTGTCACCCGCGCGGGCATACCGCCGGCGCAGCCGATCCATGAGTGCGCGTCGCGCAATGCCGAACAGCCATGCCCGCAGCCTGCCCGGCTGACGCAGTCCGGGCAGCGCGCGCAGTATGCGCAGCCAGGTGTCCTGAAGCGTCTCCGCGGCGTCGTCATCGGTGTCGCACATACTCCGGATGTACAGCCACAGCGGCTCGTGCCAGCGCTCGACCAGCGCGTCGAACGCCGGTCGCTCGCCGAGCTGGCAGCGCACGGCCAGCAGCTCGTCCGTCAGTGCAGTCGTGTCGTCGTCGTGCAACGTGATTCGTTTCCGGTTGTCGGTCGTACCATGCCCGTTCATCAGAAGGAGTCGGGCGAGCGGCGGAAAGGTTCACGTCGGACCGCGTGACCTCGCGCGTGCCCCGGCTGGACCGGCACCGCGACCCCGTCTACCTTCACGTAAGCATCGGGTGACGAACAGGCTACATACACCAGGGACGGACACGCATGACACAACTGCTCCGCCGCATGCTGCTCGCGGGATTGCTGATGATGGCGACGGCGGCTTGCGCGCAGGACGACGACGCACCGGCGTCGCGGACGGACGACCTGCAGCCGGACCCCGCAACGTCGCGCGCCATCGAGGCGCCCGGACCGGACCTCGATGCCGCAGCCGCGGCACGCGTGCGCACCGCCCTCGACGCACGCCTCGCCGAGACGGAGACCGCTGTCCAGCGGCGGCCGGGGCTGATCGGCTCCATCCGCCGCGACATGCGACGCTACGTCAATGACGACCACGTCGCGGCCGCGCAGCGCAGCGGGGTCGGCCCCGTGCGTGACAGCGCCCACGTCATGCGGCTGCTGGATTCCGACGCGCTCAGCGCGCTGCCGGATTCGTCGGAATGGTGGGTGCTGCGCGAGCTGGATCAGTCGCTGCCGTACGTCACGCCGCACACGCGCGAGACCCTCGAGGAGCTCGGACGCCGCTTCCACGCGCGGCTGCAGGAGCACGGCCTGCCGCTGTTCCGCTTCGACATCACCTCGGTGCTGCGCACGGAGGAGCAGCAGGAGGCGCTGCGACGTCGTAACCGCAACGCCTCGCGAACCACCAGCTCGCACGAGTTCGGGACCACCTTCGACATTGCGTATCTGAACTTCGCAGCGCCCCGCACCATCGCGGATCCGCCGGCGGGGCGGCTCGACGCACGGTTGCGCGCATATGCAACGATGCGGCTCGACACCCTCGGCACGCACCTCGCACCGCACCTCGAGGGCGAGCTCGGCGCCGTGCTCCAGGAGATGCAGCGTGAAGGTACGCTCATGACGCTGCGCGAACGAAGTCAGCCGGTCTATCACACCACCGTCCTCCGGCGTTGAGCCCCGGGGTGCCTCGGAGGCGCTGCGGGCGGAGTAGACCATTCTGTTGCGGCCGTCAAATCGAGCGGCCATGTTGTTTGTAGCCGCGGCTGTATTCCGGCCGCGTCTGCCCGCTCCCGCGCACAAAACCACACAGTCCTGAATTCTCCGGAGACCCTGATGGCGTCGCACCGCCTCCTTTCGATCCTGCTCCTCGCCCTGCCGGCTCCGTTCGCAGCCACACCCCTGTCGGCCCAGGGCGTTCCGTCCTTCTATGAGCCGGGGATCTCACCCGACGGTTCGCAGATCGCCTTCGTCGCCGGCGGCGACATCTGGACGGTTCCCTCGACCGGCGGTGCGGCGCGCCTGCTGGTCGCGCATTCGGCGCACGAGTCGCGTCCGCTCTACTCGCCCGACGGCTCGATGCTCGCCTTCAACTCGAACCGGAACGGCGCTCCGGACATCTTCCTGATGGATCTCGCCTCCGGCGCGGTCCGTCGGCTCACGCACGACTCGGGGGCGGAGCAGCTGACCGGCTGGTCCGGCGACTCGGAGTGGGTCTACTTCACGTCGAGCGGACAGGACGTGAGCGGAATGAGCGATGTGTTCCGCGTCCGTGCGTCGGGCGGAACGCCGATGGCCGTCGCTGCCGACCGCTATGAGACCGAGTTCTTTGCCGCTCCGTCAGGCCACGAGCCGGGGCTGCTCGCGATCTCGACGCGGGGCCGCATGGCGCAGGGGCAGTGGTGGCGCAACGGCCACTCGCACATCGATGAGGCCGAGATCTGGACCGTGCGTGAGGCGACGTCCTCCAGCGGGGCCCCCACTTATGCGAAGGTATCCGTCGGCGGCAAGAACCTGTGGCCGATGTGGGGAGCCGGCGGCGCAACGATCCACTTCATGTCCGACCGCTCGGGCGCGGAGAACCTGTGGTCCGTCGCCCGTAACGGCGGTCGGGAATCGCAGCTGACGTCGTTCGACGATGGCAGACTGCTGTGGCCCAGCATCAGTGCGGACGGAAGGACGATCGCGTTCGAGCGCGACTTCGGCATCTGGACCCTGGACGTCGAGAGCCGCGCGGTCCGGCAGCTCGACATCCGGCTGATGGGCGCCATCGAGGGGCCGGTGCCGGAGGTGCAGCGCGAGACGCAGGGCTGGGGCGACATCGTCGTCGCGCCGGACGGCCGCAAGTGGGCGTTCACGTCCGGCGGCGACGTCTGGGCGACGACGATCGAGGGCGACGTCCCCGCGACGCGCGTGACGAACACGTCCGCGGCGGAGGGCGACATCGTGTGGAGCGCCGACTCACGGCAGATCGTCTACACGTCATGGCGCAGCGGCACGCCGAAGCTGTACGCGTACGACTTCACGACGAGCAGCGAGCGTCAGCTCACGAGCGGCAACGGCCGCGACGGCTCGCCCGGCTTCTCACCCAACGGCCGCTATCTCGCCTTCGCGCGTACGGCAGACGAACAGAGTGAGCTGCGCGTCATCGACTGGCCGTCGGGCAGCGAGCGTCGGCTGGCCGTCAACATCACGGCACCACCGACCTGGGCGCCGGACAGCCGCTGGCTCGCGTACGGCGGCGCGACGGACGAGTTCAGCAATGTAATGGTCGTGCCTGTCGCAGGTGGCACACCGCGCCAGGTCAGCTTCGTGGCGAATGCGTTCCTGGGCTCGATCGACTGGAGCGCGAAGGGCGACTACATCGTCTACCGCACGGGCCAGCGCACGGAGCCGGGCCGCCTCGTGAAGATCGACATGGTGCCGCTG
>DATHUY010000143.1 GCA_035461765.1 Longimicrobiales bacterium | reverse complement strand
TCACCGGCCCGCGCAGGTGCGCGAGCCGGTGACAGGGACGTACCGAAGGTTTTTTTGGAGCCCAGTCGAGATCGACTGGTGACCTCCCCTTACCTTCCGCCTTCCTCCGAAGAGGCATGACGTCCGACGCGGGAGTCGGCCCCAAATGGAGTTGCTGTAGGCCCAAAAAGTATTCCTTCAGTACGCCATTTCGAACGACTGAAATGTAGTCGTGTGTGCGCTCCAAGTCAATGCGACACACGCCTCGTTCAACGGGTCAGGGCGTGACCTGAGGCTGCGTGTGATACAGGATCTGAACGGTCGCGATGTCGCGCTGCGACAACGTCGCACGTGTCGGGATTCCCTGCGCCATCAGGTCCTGCGAATTCAGCGAGTGACGTGCAATCCCGAGCGCATGCCCCAGTTCGTGGATCACCAGCCGTCGCACTGTGCTCTCGTCTCCGCTCTGCGTGCCGAGGATCGTGATCACGAAGCGCACACTGCTCCCACTTCCGCCCGCACTCAGCAGCGGGAACACCTTGAGTCGTGTCGCGTCGTCGTCATCGAGACAGAACGTCGTGACCGCGATCGACACGACGTCCGGGCACCCGGACATGTCCACCGCCGACGGCTCATCGGACCAGCGCACGACCACGTCCGCCGACACCGCCGACGCAACCGGCACGATCTCGTACTCGCCATAAAGCGCGTGCCGATTCCACGTCGCCGCACCGAGCGCCACCGCGTCCGCCAGCATCGTTCCGCGCGCGGCCGCATCGGCGGCATACACGCGCACGCGCGAACCCGAGGGCCAGCGCAGCACCCGCGGCGGCGTGGTGGTCAGCCGGAAGTCGTAAATGTCCGCGCTCGTGTCGGGCGGAACCAGCGGCCCCTCGCACCCGCCGACGGAAAGTCCGGCGATGGACAGCAGCACCAGCACATGCCGCCTCATCGGCCCACCTCCGCGAGACGTACGCGCGCACTCAGGGATGCTCGCGTGACACTGCCATCCTGGCCCCCGGCCGCACGCAGCGACGGCGTGCTGAATCGATGCGTCTGTGCCGCCGCGACCAGCGCCAGCCGGCCGTCCCACAACCCGGGCGTCCACGCCGCGCTCACCTCCAGCACCGGCGACGCGTCGCTGCCATCGGCGAACAGACCCTCCCCCTCCGACCGGTACCATATCAGGCCCGCGCCCGCACCCAGCTCCACTGCCGGCCGCACCGCCCAGCTCGCTCCCACCATCCCCTGCACCACGGTCAGATCCTGGATTGGCCGCGTCCCCGCATCATCCTCCGCCTCCAGCTCCGTCGGCGTCCACGACCCCTCCAGGCCCAGCGTCACCTGCGGCCAGAACGCCACCCGTGCACCCGCGGCCAGCACCGGGCCAACCGCCGGCACCGCACGTACCTCTTCCTGCACAGGTACGCCAAGGACATTGGGGACGGAGGCGTCGGCGATCCGGTCGGTCACCAGCGCGGAAGAGCCTGCCGCGCCCACCCGCGCATAGAGGTCCACGCGCTGGGCCGCCGCCGGACAGACAGACAGCAGGTATATAAAAAAGAACGGGACGGCCGTTGCAAGCAACGACCGCCCGCCCTTTCCGCGGCGCTCTCCCCGGAGTTCCCGCTCGCCGCGGACGACCATGTTGTGC
>DATHUY010000142.1 GCA_035461765.1 Longimicrobiales bacterium | reverse complement strand
CTTCTCGATCGTCTCTGCGCAGCTCGAGCAGTCCATCCCGTCCACCGCGAACGTGCACGTCGTCGCGGCCGGCGCATCCGGCAGCTGTTCAGACTTCAGAATCACACTCCCGTGCTGATCGGTACCAGGCGGCGTGCTGTCAGGCGCCGCAGCAAACATACACCGAGGGCGGTGATGCGTGCGGAGCTTCGGCCCCGCGGCGCCGCCAATCCTCCAATCCGGACGCCGGAACGGTTGGGGGATAGTGGACGGCGCGGAGCGCCGTCCGTCATGCCCCAGGTCCTTCTGCCGACGAGTCGGGGATAGTTGCCGGCGCGGAGCGGCGTCCATCATGCACCAGGTCCATCTAAAGACGGGTCGGTGGATAGTTGACGGCGCGGAGCGCCGGCAACTGTGCCCCAATCGCGATAGGCGGCGTGGGGCTAGGATTGCCGTCGAATCGAGGGCCCCTGTGCCCTCCCGCCGGTGCGTTATCCCGAACCCCGGCCGACCCTGCGCCGCTTCCCACCCGCATTGACCGCCGGCATTTGTGTCCCGCTTCCTTGGCGCACCCGCCCTCCCGTGGCCAGGCACACAGCTCTCCCGGACCGCTTCCGCGCCGTCATCTACGCGACCCTCTTGACATAGGGGGTGGGGGTATATATCCTTGTGCTACACTTTATACCCCTGGGGGGTATCTAACCTGGAGGAAAAACATGTCAGCTGGGGATCTGCTCGCCGCCGCCGCCGCCCTGACGGGCATCGCATGGGTCAACTGGTATTTCTTCATGGCCGGGAAGAAGGCGACGGTCGCCGCGGCGAGTGCGAGTGGTGTGCAGGAGGTGCATGTGGCGGTTCACGGTGGATACCAGCCGGGCGTGATCGAGGTGCGTCGCGGCAAGCCGGTGCGCATCACGTTTGACCGGCAGGAGACCTCGGGCTGCTCCGAGGAAGTCGTGTTCCCGGATTTCGGCATCAAGCGGTACCTGCCCGCGTTCGAGAAGACGACGATCGATCTGACGCCGGATCAGACGGGGACATTCGGGTTCACGTGCGGCATGAGCATGCTGCAGGGGCGGTTGATCGTCACGGACGGAGGGAACTGACATGTCGAGCACAGTGGCGGAACGGTCGCGCGCCGGCAGCATGACCCCGGCAGAAGAGCCGACCGCGGCGGGGAACCCGACTACCGCAGAGAAGCCGCGTCCGGCCGCGAAGGTGACGATCCCGGTGTCCGGGATGACGTGCGCCTCGTGTATCACGCGGGTACAGCGGGCGCTGGAGGAGCAGCCGGGCGTCGAGACGGCGGCAGTGAACCTCATGCTGAAGAACGCGACGGTCGAGTTCGATGCATCGCAGACGAATGCGGATGCGCTCGTCGAGGCGATCCGTGCGACCGGCTATGACGCCGAAGCACCGGTGACGGGACGCACGGCGTTCGAGGAGCAGGAGGCTCAGGACCAGGCGCAGGACCACGAGTTCCGCGAGCTGCGCGGCAAGGCGCTGACGACGATGGGCGCAGCGGCCGTCGCGATGGTCGCATCGATGCCGCTCATGGACGGTGGGCACGACGCACACACGCAGGTCGCGGATCCGTTCATGCGCTGGACAATGGGCTGGTTGTCGCCGGTGCTGCGCTCCGTCGCGCCCTGGCTTTACGATATTCCTCATGCATTCCTGTCGTACGGCCTGCTCATCATCACCGCAGGGATCATGAGCTGGGCGGGACGTCACTTCTATGTCCGCGCGTGGGCCGCATTCCGGCACCATGCCGCCGACATGAACACGCTCGTGGCCGTTGGCACCGGCGCGGCGTTCCTGTACTCGGTGCTCGCGACGGTCTGGCCGGGCTTCTTCATTGCGCGTGGGCTACAGCCTGACGTCTACTATGAGGCGGTACTGTTCATCATCGCGCTCATCCTGATGGGCAATGCGCTGGAGGCGCGCGCGAAGCGCCAGACGTCGGCCGCACTCCGATCGCTGGCGAACCTCCAGCCGAAGACAGCACGCGTAGTGCGGAACGGCGCCGAAGTCGACATCGGGATCGAGGATGTCGGTGCGGATGACATAATCATCGTGCGTCCGGGTGAGCGGGTGCCGGTCGACGGCGAAGTCGTCTCTGGCGCGAGTGCTGTGGACGAGTCGATGCTGACGGGCGAGTCGCTCCCGGTCAGCAAGCAGGTCGGCGACCGCGTGATCGGCGGGACGATCAACCGTACGGGTGCGTTCCGCTATCGCGCGACGACGCTCGGCCATGCGAGCGTGCTCGCGCAGATCGTGAAACTGATGCGTGACGCGCAGGGCTCACGCGCACCGATCCAGCGCCTGGCCGATCGTATCAGCGCCGTATTCGTTCCGATCGTGTTGCAGGTCGCGATCCTGACGTTCGCCGTGTGGTTCATCGCTGCTGATGCAGCGCCGTTCGTTCGTGCGTTCGCCGCTGCGGTCGCGGTGCTGATCATTGCCTGCCCGTGCGCGATGGGTCTGGCCGTACCGACGGCGGTCATGGTCGCGACGGGCAGGGGCGCGCAGCTGGGCGTGCTCATCAAGGGCGGCGAGGCGCTCCAGCGCGCGGGCGATGTGAGTGCCGTCGTGCTCGACAAGACGGGTACGGTGACGGAAGGTCGCCCGACCGTAACGGACGTGATCGCGCCGGCATGGCGCACGGACGAGCTGCTCGGGCTCGTGGCCTCGCTGGAGGCGTCCTCCGAACACCCGCTCGCCGAGGCGATCGTGCGTCATGCCGCGGAGCGCGGCATTGTCGTGACCGCCGCCGAGTCCTTCGAGTCGTTCACCGGTCGCGGCGCGATCGCGGTAGTGAGTGGTCGCGCAGTGGCCGTCGGCAACGCGGCGCTGATGGCAGACTTCGCGCTCGACGTCGGACCCCTGTCGAAGGATGCGGACCGGCTCGCGGGCGAAGCGAAGACGCCGGTATACGTCGCGGTCGATGGCGAGCTCGCGGGCGTGATCGCGATCGCGGATCCCGTCAGAGCTACGTCGTACGTGGCGATCGCGCGCATGCGCGGCATGGGATTGCAGGTCGTGATGCTCACGGGCGACAACGAGCGCACGGCCGCGGCGGTCGCGCGGGCTGCCGGCATTGACCGGGTAGTCGCGGGCGTGCTGCCTGAAGGCAAGGTCGCGGAGATCCGGCGGCTCCAGTCCGAAGGCCACGTGGTGGCGATGGTCGGTGACGGTGTGAACGACGCACCTGCGCTCGCCCAGGCGGATGTCGGCATCGCGATCGGCACGGGAACCGATATCGCGATGGAAGCGAGCGATGTCACGCTCATGCGCGGCGACCTCGCCGGCGTGTCCAGTGCGATCGAGCTGTCACGCCGGACGATGCGGACGATGAAGCAGAACCTGTTCTGGGCTTTCATCTACAACGCCGTCGGGATTCCGATCGCGGCCGGCGTGCTCTATCCGACGTTCGGGTTGCTGCTCTCACCGATCCTGGCGAGCGCGGCGATGGCATTCAGCTCGGTGAGTGTTGTGGGCAACTCGCTGCGACTGCGTCGCGCGGCGATCGGTCAGGAGTCCGGCCAGGGGAGCGAGTCCCCGCCGGCGAGCGGAATGGGAAGCCGCGCGGTCCCGCGGCTCGCCTCAGCTTCGTGACGGCTCACACGTCCGAAGACACGGGCTCTGGCAGCCGCCACTGCAGCTGCCACTCACAGAACGCGTCGCCCTCGAACGCGCAGCGCACGTGCCGGACGGTGGCATCGTCAGCGCCCGCGAGCGCGAGGGCGGCGCGCAGCCCGCCCGTCTGGCGGCGGCAGAAGATCGGCTCCGTCACTTCGAGGTCGGTGAGCCGCAGCACGGCGCCGTCCGGTCCTTCATCGACGATGCGCATGTCGCCCGTATGATAGAAGAGCCGGAACAGCTTGACCGGCTGGCTCAGGAACTCACGCGGGGTCGCCTTGCGGACGATGCCTCCATAGAGCTGCATGCCGACGGATTCGATGGAGTACGCACCGGCCTGCTCCGCCCAGTCCGGCATTTCCGCCTTCAGCACGGAATCGACAGCGCGCCATAACTCGAACAGCAGCTCGAGATCGATCGTGTCTGTCGGTGTCACGGCTTCCACCGCTGCACGGTCGGCCGCTCCCAGCACGGCCAGCGCACGCAGCGCAGTGCCCGCGTCGGCGCGACGGCGCACGAAGTCGAGCGTCGCCAGCAGCGTGGCACCCTTTGCTTCAGCCATTGGCCACCTCCACCATTTTCCTGAGCGCAGTACGATCGATCTTGCCCGAACCGAGCCGCGGCAGCGCCTCGACGAATATGATGGAGCGCGGCGTCTTGAAGCCTGCCAGCCGCCGCCGCATCATGCTCATGAGATCATCGGCGCCAGGTCCTGTCTCGCCGGTGCGCACGACGAATGCGCGGCCCACCTCGCCCCACTTCTCGTCGGGGACGCCGATCACCGCGCACTCGGCGACACCGTCGCACTCCGCGAGGGCCGCCTCCACCTCAGCCGGGTACACGTTCTCACCGCCTGAGATGTACATCTCCTTTGCGCGGCCGCATATCGAGAACGCGCCATCCGTCCCGCGCCCTACGATATCGCCCGTACGCAACCAGCCATCGGCGGTGATCGCTTCCGCCGTCCGCTCAGAATCCCGGAGGTAGCCGCTGAAGCGCTGCGGCCCGCGCAGCCACAGCTCGCCCGCCGCACCGTCTTCGGCATCACGCCCGGCATCATCGACCACGCGCGCATCGAGGAACTGCACCGGCCAGCCGACCACGCCCGGGCGATCAGGTGCCAGCTCCGGCGGCATGGCAAAACAGTTCGGCCCGCACTCAGTCAGGCCGTAACCCTCGCGGAGATTGTAGCCGGCCGCACGAACGCGCTCGCCGAGCGAAGCGGGCAGCGACGCTCCGCCGGAAAAGAAACTTCTCAGAGCAGGCAGCGGCATCCCCCAGGAAGTCGACTGCGTCAACATCAGCAGCTGCGTCGGTACGGTCAGGGCCACCGTACAGCCGTGCTGCGCCATGGTGTTCAGGAATTCCGCGGCGTCGAAGCCATCGAACAGCACCACCGTCCCGCCGCGCTGCCACAGCGGTGTCGCGAACACGTTCCAGCCCCCGGTGTGGAAGAGCGGCGTGGAAACGAGTGCGACATCACCCGGCCCCAGCTCCCAAGATGAGGTAGTCGCGAGTGCATTGAACAGGATCTGACGATGCGGCAGGACCGCGCCCTTGGGCCTGCCGGTACTGCCCGACGTGTATAGCACGAGTGCAGCATCCTCCGCTGAGACCGGTCGCGGTGTCATCCGGGGAGACGCATCGGCGGAGCGCAGCAGCGAAGGCAGTTCCTCGTCCACGTCTATGCACCGAGTGGCGACCTCGGGCGCGCCGGCCATCGCGGTCTCGGCCAGCCCGCGAAAGCGCGCTTCGCCGAACAGCACCTTCGGCTGCGCATTGCGCAGGATCGGCGTCAGCTCAGCGGGCGACAGGCGCCAGTTCAACGGCGACAGCGCCGCCCCCACCCGGCCGCACGCATGGAAGAGGGCGATGTGCTCGGTGCGGGTCCCCGCCAGTGTGGCCACGATGTCGCCGGGACCCACTGCCATCGATAGCAGCACGCGCGCATGTCGATCAATGATCGCGTCCAGCTCAGCGTACGTGTGGCGCTGATCACGAGTGGGGTCCACCAGCGCCGTGCGGCCGCCAGCGAGGCGCGCCCAGTGGCCGATCGGGTCGGGCGCAGTCGGGTACAGCTCAGCGTTCATCGGGACGTGAGGAAGAAGCGGACGATCTCCGCAGTCGCGTCCGGACCCGCCGCGTCGACATATGTGCCGTCCGTGCTGCCGCCGGACCACGCATGGCCGAGCTCATCGACAAGCCACAGCTCGACCATTGTGCGCGCGGCATTGCTGTAGGTCGCGTGACGATAGTGGTAGCCGCCGGCGCTCCCGGTCACCGTTTCACCGACAACGGCAGCCCCGGTCAACTCTGCCCATTGTGCCGCCAGCTGCTCGCTGTTGCGCACCGACACGACAGCGTCCTGCGCACCGTGGAATATGATGAGCGGAACCGTCAGCGACTTCCCCTGCAGGGCCGCAGACAGCCTCTCCTTCACTGGGCTCAGATCGGTCGAACCGGCACTCATGACCTGCAGCGCTTCCGCCACCGACCCCGCAGCACCGTACGGAACGCCTGAATGCAGCGCTGCGGCGCCGTAGAGCTCGGGATATGCGACGACAGTATGTACGGCGAGCGCCGCACCCGCCGAGACACCCGCGATGAACGTGCGAGTCTTGTCGACGGCGTACTCCCGTTGTATCTGCTCCGTGATGCCGGCCACGATCGCAGGCTCCCCGCTGCCGTGCGCCTGGTGAGCAGGCATGTACCAGTTCCAGCATTTCATCGGATGTGCCGACGCGCCCTGCTCCGGGTAGACGACCAGGAACGTATCACGCTCCGCAGCGGCATTGAGACGCGTGCCCGCGGCAAAGTCGGCAGCGCTCTGGGTGCAGCCGTGCAGAGCGATGACGAGCGGCACCGGCCGGTCCGCGTCGTAGCCGGACGGCACATAGAGCATGTAGCTGCGTTCACCGCCCGTGCCGTCATACTGCCCGCTGATGAAGCGGCCGGTAGTATCAGCGTGCATGGCGACGATTGACGCGAGGATCAGGACAGTCATATGGACTCGTCATTGAAGTGGCCGCCGGGACGGCGTCGATCGCCGCCCCGGCGCCTGGTTCAGCGCGACAGACGCACGCCGAGGAACAGCATCGTTCCGATCTCCGGCATGTTGATCATCTCGGCATGCTTCTCATCGAAGCCGCACGACCGGTCGCGGCCCGCGAGAGTCGCATCCGTGTACGTCGTCCGGCAGCTGAACGCGTTGGACACGTTCAGGTTCACACTCATACCCTGGATGGGCAGCCGATAGCTCGCCTGCAGGTCCAGCGTCTCGAACGTCGGGATCTTGCCCTGGTTGATCCCCGAATGGAAGCGGTATCCGGTCACGTGCCGCACGACCGCACCCACACCCAGCCGCGGCAGCACTTCACGACCGTCCACACCGAGCGTCCACTTGATGGCCGGTGCGTTCAGCGCCGTTGCTTCCACGCCCTGCGGCAGCGGGCCCGGATCGACATCGCTCAGATCCGCCCACGAGAACGTGCCGGTCAGGTCGAGCCGCGAGCCCAGCATCAGGCGCGTGCCCAGGTCCGTCCCGCGCAGCGTCGCCTTGCCCATGTTGATGTACGTCAGCGCGATCGGCGGACCGAAATCGTTCGTCAGCTGATTGCCATCGGCGTCGTATGCGAACGTCGGGGTGGCCGCATACGGATTCGCGATGACGATCAGCGGGCTCATGAAGTCCTTGTACTCCGCGCGGAACACAGCGACATCGAGCAGGAGCCGACGGGCTATGACACCCTTGTAGCCGAGCTCAACGGTCTGGTTCTCCTCCGGCACCAGGCCCTCGTACGTCGCGACGATCGCGCCGTTGTTGTCCCGTGATGTCAGGCCGTGACGATTACCGTAGACGCCGACGACCGCCGTGAAGTCGGGGATCCAGAAATCAGTCTGCAGCGTCGTCGGGGACTTGAACGCGCGGTTGTAGCTGGCCCGGAAGGAATGATCCTCCGTCGGCTTGAAGACGATGGCTGCCTTGGGGCTGAACTGCGCGTCGTACGCCTCGTGGTCGTCATACCGCCCGGCCACGACGAAGTCGAGCATGTTGTGCACCGGCACCTCGAGCTGCGCGTAGACGCCCTTCTGGTCGATCGTAAGATCCTCGCCCGTAAGCCGGTCAGTCAGCCACTGGCGATCGCTGCTGACTACGTCGTGGCGATACTGCGCACCCCAGACCAGGCGCGTGTTCAGTAGCTGCGGAATGCGGAAGTTGTTCTGGATCTCCGCTGCATAGAGCTGGCCGTCGCTCGGCCAGTCGGATGCCAGGCGTGCGGCCTCGTCATCCATGCTGGGTGTGATCGCCTTGCGCTCGGTGAAGCGGTTCAGCGCGTATGAGTCCCCGGACTTCGACTGCGTGCGGTACGCGTTCGCATACCAGTTCGGGTGTGTCCATTCCAGCTGCGCAAAGTTGTACTGCCAGCCGTCGAGCTGGTTGCGACCGACATTCGTCTGGCCGACGCCGTCGCTCACACTCATGCCGCCGCTGAACTCGAACGTGCTGTTGTCCAGGTAGTAGAACAGACCGCCCGAACCGCGTGTGACCTGGCTCGTCCAGTCCACCTCGCCGCCGATACCGGTCTCGGGTGTCGGGCCGACGCCCGCGATGTTGTACTGCAGCACGTTGCTGAAGTCGTCAGCACGCTGGAACTCCATGGCGGCCTTGTAGCCGATCCGTCCGGCGACGCCGGCGTGGCGCGCCTGCACATCGAAATAGCTGCGCGTCCCTCCCGCGACCTCGATCTGTGTGCCGGGGTAGCTGCGCGGATCCTTCGTGGTGAGCGTGATCACGCCATTGGACGCGTCAGCACCATAGAGTGCGGCGCCGGGGCCGACGAGCACCTCGACGGCGGCCAGATCGAGCTTGGGTACGGCCGTGAATGTGCCGACGGGCAGGCCGTTCTCCGGCAGCACGGCGATGCGGCCGTCCTCGATCATCAGCATGCGATTGTTGAACGAGGAGTTGAATCCGCGCGCATTGACTGCAGCGGCCGTGACGCCGACCTGGATGAAGTCCAGTCCGGTCACCTGCTTGAGCGCGCCGCTGAAACTGTTGCCGACCGTGTTCTCGATCTGCGCGGCATCGATGCGTGTGATCGTGGCGGGGGCGTCCTGCACCCGCTGTGCGCCGCGGGATGCGGACACGACGACGGAGCCGAGCGTGAACGCAGTCGGCTGAGCGGTGATGTCGACACGGGTTTCGGCGCCCGCCCGGACGATCACGTCCCGCACCACCGCCTGTGCGAAGCCGAAGTGAGTGGCACGCACCTGCTGCCGCCCTTCCGGCACGTTATCGATCCGGTAGATCCCGCCCGCCCCGCTGACGGCGCGCAGCGTGGTGCCGACCACGGTCAGCTCCACATCCACGAGCGGCTGCCCATCGCTGCCGCTCACGGTTCCGGCGATCCGACCCGTCTGCTGCCCCAGCGCCGCCGCGGGCAGCAGGACGAGCAGGAGGGCGGCGAACACCGTTTGCCACCCGCACATCTTTGTGTGGTACGTCATCGCTACCTCCGGTGTGATGATGGGGCGCAGCGGTATGCCGCTGCGCTGACGGCCTTACGTCCCTGCGACTGCTGCGCCGGCTACCGCTCCCGCGCCGACGTCCGGATCCTCCGGCACCCAGACCAGTGCCTCACCGTCGAGGACCTGCTCGCCCTTCTGATTGAAGCAGCGCGTGGCGAGCTGAACGCGCCGCTTGTCACCGACCACGGACAGCACTTCGACCCGCGCTGTTACCGTGTCGCCTATGAACACCGGCTTCATGAAGCGCAGTGACTGGCCCATGTAGATGACGCCAGGGCCGGGCAGCTTCATGCCCAGAACAGCCGAGATATAGCCGGCGCACAACATCCCGTGAGCGACACGCGCGCCGAACCGCGTGCGCTCCGCTGCGACTGCATCCAGGTGCGCGGGATTCATGTCGCCCGTCACGCCGGCAAACAGGACGACGTCCGCATCGGTTACCGTACGGCGGATCTCCGCCGTCATGCCGGGAACGATCTCGGAGAACTCCATCACACCTCCATGATCAGGCGTACGTCCGGATCGATCGCCGCGGCGGCGCCTCTGCGCGTGAGCCATGACACGCCGAAGAACATCAGGATGGACGCGACGAGCGCGAGCCCCGACACGGTGAGACCCGTCGGGAACGAGTACACGCCGAAGTACGCCATCGTCTCGAACGCGAGTGTCAGGATGAGGCCGGTCGAGATCGATGCGATCGCACCCTCCCGCGTCGCCCCCTGCCAGTTGAGTCCGATCGCGAGTGCCGGCACGAGCGTGGAGCCGAACAGCCCCCAGCCGAAAATGCCGAGGAATGCGACGAGCGTTCCGGACACCTGTGCGAGCAGTGCGGCAGCTACCGAGATCACTACTGTCGAAATGCGACCCCAGCGCAGCTCGTTCCGGACGCCGCGGCCGAACGCGACCGGCAGGTCGTGCGTGAGGGCGGCTGCGCCGATGTTCATGAACGAGTTGACTGTGCTCATGATCGCCGCCGCGACGCCCGAGAAGACGAGTGCGGCGAGGAACACGGGAGTAAAGCGCAGCAGGAATGTGGGCGTTGCATCGTCGGCCGTAACGAGCGGAGCAAGGCGGCCGTCCGTCACCAGCGTCTTCACGGCGACACCCACCCCGAAGTACAGGAGCAGCGACACGATCAGCGCGATCGTCATCAGCAGCGGGTACCACTTCAGTCGGCGCGGATCGCGCAGCATGTAGAACTTGTGGACCACCTGGGGCTGGCCGAGCGAGCCGATGCCGAACACGAAGAAGAACGAGATCGCGGCCAGCGGTGTGAGCTTGCCCCAGGGCCCGAGAAAATCCGGATCAGCGGCGAGCAGGGTCTGCGATATGTTGGCCATGCCGCCGCTCACATCGAGTGCGAACACGAAAACGAGCACGGAGGCCAGCGCCATGAGCGAGCCCTGGAATACGTCGGTGTAGATGCCGGCGAGGATGCCGCCCGAGACGGTGTAGGCCAGTGTGATCCCCATGCCGATCCAGATGCCCCATCCCAGGCCGGTGCCGAAGATGGCGTTGATCACGAGACCGAGCGCGAGGATGTTCGTCGCCATGTAGCCGATCACGGCGATCAGGATCGCCGTCGCGGACAAACCCTGCGCGAGACGGGACCGATACCGCGCGCCGATCGCATCCGGCAGCGTGTACAGCCCGCGCACCTCGCCCAGCAGCCGCATCCGCTTCGCCAGCACCCACGCACCCATTGAGTTCGTGATCGAGGCCGGCAGCACGAGAAATATGGCGCCGAGCCCGATCGCGTAGATCAGGCCGGGCCCACCGATGAACGCGAAGCCGGACAGCGTGGCCGACATTGCGGCAATGGCGAGCGCGAAGAGGCCGATGCCCTGACCCGCGGCGAAGAAGTCACCCGCAGTGTGCGTACGCCTGGCAGCCCAGGCGCCGATGGTAGCGACGATGACGAAGTAGACGACCGCGACAGCTACGATCGTCGGCTGCGTCAGCGGCGGCAGCGGCGCTGCCTGGAGGAGTGCGATCACCGCTCTGCCTCCATCGCGAACGTCGCGCGGCATGCGTATGGCATCATCGCAGGGCCTCCTCGGTCGCCGCATCCGAACGCAGCGCGATCGCGGCCTCGCGTACGCGACGCAGGTCTTCCTCCGACAGCGTCATGTCGTCGAACGTGCGCGCGTAAGCCACGGGGAGCACGAGCATGGGCAGCAGACCTATGCCGAACAGTATGATGGCCGCGCGACGCGGCAGCCCGAGCCACAGAGGTCCACCCGCCGTCTCCGCGGGGAGAACGAGCGCCAGCGCGAATCCGCCGAAGACCACGACCCAGGTGAACGCGAACGGGAATGCGAGCCTGCCGGGGCTGGCGATGCTGGATCGCAGGGCACCGATCATCGTGGCGGCGACCATTATCGTGGCCGTGCCGAACGCCAGCAGCCATGCCGCCCACGCCGGCGCGCCGCCTGGCAGGAATGCACTGGCATACGCCACGGCAATGATCACGGCGGACGCGACGAACAGGATGAGTCCGGTGCGATGATTCATCGTTCTTCCGTGTAGAGGGCATCGAAGCGATCGCGGAACTGGTGTGCGATCACATCGCGTCGGATCTTCAGCGTTGGCGTCAGCTCGTCGTGGGCCGACGAGAGATCACGGTCGAGCAGAACGAAGCGGCGTACGCGCTCGGGGCCGGACAGGTCGCGGTTGACCTCCTCGATGGCACGGGTCACCTCGCTCAGAACATCCGGATGCTGGAGCAGCGCCGGCCACTCCGCGGCCACGCCGCGCGCAGACGCCCACTGCTCGAGCAGTGCGCGACGCAGTGTCAGCAGGGCAGAGATGAACCTGCGACCCTCGCCGTACAGCACCGCCTGCCCGATCCACGGCGTCTGCGTGAGCCGCGCCTCGATCGGCAGAGGCGCCACCTTCTTGCCCGTCGACAGCGCGATCAGCTCCTTGCGGCGGCCGGTCACGCGCAGCATGCCGTGTGCGTCCAGCGTGCCGATGTCACCGGTGCGCAGCCATTCGCCATCGTCGGTGAATGCCGCTGCCGTGGCGGCGGGATCGTCGTGATAACCGTCGAACGTGAGCGCGCAGCGGCGCACGAGGATCTCGCCATCGGCTGCGATACGGATCTCCGTCCCCGGCATCGCCGATCCGACCGCATCGAACGCGTAGTGGTCGGGACGGTTGAACGCCACGCACAGATGCTCCGTCATGCCGTATGCGCCGAGGACCGTGATGCCCAGCGCATCGAGTGTTTCGGCGACGGCAGGCATCAGCATGGCGCCGCCCGACGTCGCATGTCGCAACGCGCCACCGAAGCGCGCGCGCAGCGCATCGATGAAACCGGCACCCTCCCGCCGCCACTCGGACTCCAGCTCCGCTGGTACTTCCCTTCCCGCACGACGCAGCCGGGAGCGCTCCCTGCCGAGTGCGAGCGTGCGCTCACCCGCATCCGAGTCGAGCTCGTCATGCAACCCCTCGACGAGCTTCTCGTAGAATCGTGGAAGCCCGCCGAAGATCGTCGGCTGGAACACGCGTGCGGCATCCCAGAGTTTCGTATGGTCGGGCACGAGACCCGTCGTCATGCCGAAACAGATACGCGTGTAATGCCCGAATATCCGTTCGGCCGAATGACTGTAGGGCAGGAACGAGAGCGAGCGGTCACTCGCGTCCAGGCCGAGCACTTTGCCGATCGATCGCGCCGAAGCGATCAGGTATCGGTGCCGCAGCCGGGCGCCCTTCGGCTCACCGGTCGAACCCGACGTGTAGATGAGCGCCGCGAGATCATCGGCGTCGACGGCTGCCTCGCGTGATGACAGCTCATCACGCACAGCGGAGTCTGCCAGTGCCGTTCGTCCCGAGTCGAGCCACGCCGACCAGCCGATGTGGCCCCCTGGCGCGCGGCCGGTCACGGCCGGGGAGATGATGCTCACGCCGCTGCGTGCGCCAGCCACGGCGTCGGCGACTGCCGCCACGTGTGGCGCGCTGCCCGCGACCACCACGCGCGCGCCGCACGACGCGAGGACTGCCGAGATCTGGGTCGACGGACTAGTCGGAAATATGCCGACGCTCACACAGCCGGCGCGCAGCGTCCCGATGTCCGCGATCGGCCAGAGCAGATCGTTGTCCGCCAGGATCGCGACGGCCTCACCACGCTGCACACCGGCGCGGATCAGCGCAGCCGCGAATGCGCGGGACGCATCGTCCCAGTCCGACCACGTCAGCTCTGTGTCAGCGGACGCACCGCCGGCGCTCAGCAGATCCAGCGCAACCCGCTCCGGCATGGCGGCAACGCGCGCTGCGAACTCCTGCACGACAGTCGCGCCGCTCATGATTCCACCGGATGCGGATTCCAGCGCAGCGCAACGGTGCCCATGGCGAGGCCCGCGCCGGAGCCGGTCATCAGGAGCAGATCACCTTCGCCCACGCGACCGCGCTCCAGTGCATCGTGCAGTGCCATCGGCAGACATGCCGAGCCCGTGTAGCCCCAGCGCTCCATCACCAGGTGGGCACGCTCGAGCGGCACACGGAGCGCAGCCATCACCACCTCGATCGTCGAGCGGTTGACCTGCGTCCACAACCACAGATCGACATCGTCGATGGAGGCTCCCGCCCGTGCGAGAACGGCACGCGCAATGTCCGGCCACCCGTCCTCGTTCACTTCCGCGGGATACTTCTCCACGAAGCGCAGCCGGTTGCGTTCGCCCGCGGCGAGCACCTCCGTCGTGATCGGCTCCTTCGTCCCGCCGGCGAACACGCCCATGCCGCGCACCAGCCGGCCGTCCGCACGCAGCTCGCTCGCCAGGATACCCGGTTCTGCGGACGCCTCCACAATCACGGCGCCGGCCCCGTCCGCGAAGATCGTGGATGTCTTCTTGTCCGCGTAGTCGATGTATTTCGACATCGCATATGCCGCGATCACCAGGATCCGGCGGTAGCGCGCATCGGCGACGATGTACTTGCCGGCGATGTCGAGCGCGGTCACGAAGCCGGCGCATGCGCAGTTCACATCGAACGTACCGGCGTTGCGCAGGCCGAGACGGCCGTGCAGCTCCGATGAGGTGGCGGGCGTCACATACTCGGGTGTGTCCGTGGCCACGATGAGCAGATCGATGTCGCCGGGTGCCAGCCCGCGCGCCGTGAGTGCAGCGCTCCCCGCCCGCTCGGCGAGGTCCGCGACCGACTCGTCCGGCGCACACACGCGGCGCTCGCGTATGCCGAGCACGTTGCTCACGAAGTCGTCGATGTCCGTGCCGAGCCGCGCCGACAGATCCGCGTTCGTCAGTACCGTCTCGGGCACATACATGCCCGTCCCCGTGATCGTCGCGAATCGGCTCATGATGAGCCCCGTGGCGCAGCCGTCGTGTCGCGCACCTGCAGCTTCACCGGCAGCGGTCGCTGCGACCGGGGGCGTCCGGCACGGCCTTCGATCACGTCGAGCAGCCGTCGCGCAGCACGCGCCCCGGCTTCCTTCGCCGGCACAGCCACCGTCGTCAGCTCCGGCGTGACCACCCGCGCCAGCTCGATGTCGTCGCAGCCGACGATCGACATGTCGGCAGGCACCGCGACACCACGCCGCGTGCACTCCTTCAACGCGCCCAGCGCAATCAGGTCGTTCGCGCAGAACACGCCGGTCGGACGCTCCACGCCCGACAACAGCTTCGCCATCTCCCGTGCTCCACCCGACAGCGTCGGGGGGCCGCGTCGCAGCCAGTCGGACCGGATCGATATGCCCGCTTCACGCAGCGCCTGCACGAAACCGCGCTCCCGCATCCGGAACCGGTACAGCGGCGATGCGGGACCGACGAACCCGAGGCTCCGATGACCCAGCTCCAATAGGTGCGCCGCCGCCTGGCGACCCGCCGATTCGGCATCCGCAGCCACCCACGGCAGCACGTCCGACGGCTCGCCGACCAGAACGACGTTCATGTCCCGTAACGCATGCTGCGGCAGATCCGCCGCGCCCACTGCGTCCACAATGACGCCGTCTATCCAGCGCGCCCGCAGCATCTCCAGATGCCGGGCTGGCGACGTCGCACGCGCATCGCACAGCAGCACTGCGTATCCCGCTTCCGCTGCCACCCGCTCCGCTCCCGTCACGATCTCTGTGTAGTAAGGGTTCTCCAGGTCCGGCACGATCAGGCCGAGGGCATACGACCGCCGCTGCTTGAGCGCCTGCGCCACGATGTTCGGCCGGTAACCCAGCTCCTCCGCCGCCGCCAGCACACGCGCCCGTGTCTCCGGGGCCAGCCGTGCTTCCGTATTGCCGCTCAGGACAAGGGAAACCGTGGGCTGGGACACACCGGCCAGACGTGCGACATCGGTCGCGGTAATGCGTCGACGGGAAGGAATCACGCCTGCTAATACGTATTAGCAGGGGCGGGTTGTCAAGAGTTTTCTTCGAGGACGGTCGCGCCCGCATTGTGTATCTGGGGCTGGCGGGCGAGGTTACGCGGCCGGCCGCGGCTGGGGGCTGACGTGGATCGACTTACGCGAAATACATGATGAAGAACTCGACAAACATTACCCTGGCCCTGGTGGTTCTGCTGCTGCTGGGCGCGCTGGCTGGCGCGGCCGCGCCGGTGTCCGCCCAGCAGCCTGCGGTGACCGTGACCGTCACCGTTCTGTCCGAGGGGGAGCCCGCGGCCGCCGCCGAGGTCACGGCACGCGACACCACTGTAATGACGGATCCGCGGGGCATCGCGGTGCTTCGCCTCCCGGCGGGTGAGCACACGCTGAGGGTGGAGAAACCGGGATACCGGCCCGCCGAGCGCGCCATGGTTCTGCGGTCAGCGGCGGACACGGCCGTGACGATCGAGCTGGAAGGCGCTGTGATGGAGCACGAAGCGATCATCGTGAGCTCAACGCGCACGGACCGCCGCATCGAGGATGAGCCGATCCGGGTGGAGGTCATCGGCCGTGAGGAGATCGAAGAGAAGCTGCTCATGACGCCGGGCGACATCGCGATGCTGCTGAACGAGACGGCGGGTCTGCGCGTGCAGCCGACCGCACCGGCGCTGGGTGGCGCGAGCGTGCGCATCCAGGGTCTGCGCGGCCGGTACACGCAGATCCTGTCCGATGGTCTGCCGCTGTATGGTGGCCAGACGGGCGCGCTCGGCGCATTGCAGATACCGCCGATGGATCTTGGCCAGGTCGAGGTCATCAAGGGTGCCGCTTCCGCGTTGTATGGCGCGACGGCGCTGGGCGGCGTCGTGAATCTGTTGTCGCGTCGTCCATCGGAGGAGGTCGAGCGGGAGCTGCTGCTGAATCAGTCGACTCTCGGTGGCACGGACGCCATCGGCTGGGCATCGCATCAGGTGAACGAGCGCTGGGGCTACACGATGCTCGCGAGCGTGCATCGTCAGGGGCTGGAGGATGTCGACGACGATGGCTGGGCGGATCTGCCCGCGTACCGGCGCGCCGTCGTGCGGCCTCGCGTGTTCTGGAACGATGGCAGCGGCAGCTCGATGCTGTTCACGATCGGCGGCATGGCGGAGGATCGCGAGGGCGGCACCGCGTCGGCGGCGACGACGCCGGCGGGCGAATCCTTCGTCGAAGCCGTAGAGACGCGGCGCGCGGACGCGAGCGCCATCGGCCGCATCCTGCTGGGCGGCAGCCGACTGCTCAGCATCCGCGGTTCGGCGTCTGTACAGAGCCACGAGCACCGCTTCGATCTCGTACGCGAGCCGGACGCGCATGCGACGGCTTTCGCGGAGGCGGCATATTCCGGTACGCTCGGCGCGCATACCTGGCTGATCGGCGCAGCCGTACAGCACGAGCGGTACGACTCCGACAGCGTTCCATCATTCGATTACGCGCACACTACCCCTGCCCTTTTTGCGCAGGACGAGTACGCACCCGCGACCTGGCTGACACTCGCACTCAGCGGCCGTATCGACGTGCACAGCGAGTACGGCACCTTTGCAAACCCGCGCCTGTCCGCGCTCCTGCGACCGGCGGAGCAGTGGACCGTGCGCGCGTCAGCGGGCACCGGCTTCTTCGCGCCGACGCCCTGGACGGAAGAGACGGAGGCGATCGGACTCGGTCGCCTGGCCGCTTCCGATCTCGAAGCCGAGCGCGCGCGCAGCGCTTCGATAGATGTGGGTCGCACGCTGGGTCCGCTCGAGCTGAACGCGACCGTGTTCGGCTCGCGCATCGATGATCCGGTGCAGGCACGGCCGGTTCCGGGCGACGCTTCGCGCATTGAGCTGTTCAATGCCGACGGACATGTGCGGACCGCCGGAACCGAGCTGCTCGCTCGCTACCACCAGGAAGGCATCCACGTGACGGCGACGCACGTATACATGCGGTCAACCGAGCCGGACCCGACGGGTGACGGGCGGCGTGAGGTGCCGCTGACGCCGCGTCACACCGCCGGTGTCGTCGCAGCGCTGGAACAGGAGGGCCGCGGCCGTTTCGGCGTCGAGCTCTACTACACCGGCGCGCAGCAGCTCGACGACAATCCCTATCGCCGCGAATCGGAGCCGTACGTGATCATCGGGTTCCTGGTCGAACGACGGTTCGGGCCGGCGCGCGTGTTTATCAATGCCGAGAACATCTTCGACACGCGGCAGACGCGGCACGACCCGCTGACACTCCCCGCGCGGGCGGCGGATGGCCGCTGGCTGACCGATGTGTGGGCGCCGCTCGAAGGGCGGTCGTTCAATGGCGGCGTGCGACTGAACTTCTGACGGTGTGCGAGCGCCGGCCAGGTCCGGAGCCACGCCCGTCGAATGCCTCCGATTATTGCGCAGGTTCGGGCGGCTCGGCATTCGACCATCCGCTGGTGCGCAGGTACTGCTCGAAGCTCGTCAGCGATACACCCTCACGCCTCAGAGCGGGGATGTCCGCCTCGTAGCCGACGTCCTGGAACCAGCGGAACATGTCGTGGTATTCGTCGCCGGCGGCCTGCCGGTAATCATCCCACGCCACCTGCTGATACTCGACCGGTCGTCCGATCACCCGGCTGAACGTGTCAGCCATCCCGGCCACCGTGTCTTCGTCACTGGCCAGATCCACTGCTCGTCCGAGCCAGTCACCCGGCTTCTCGAGCGCCAGCCCTACGAAGGATCCAATATCACCGAGTGCCACCTGCTGGAAGTTGGTGGCCGGATCGAGCGGCAGCGCGAGCGTGCCACCGAGAATCGCCGGCCGAAGCCAGGGTCCCTCCCAGTTCGACATGAAGAAGACCGGGCGGAAGATCGTGTGCGGGAGACCGAGCCCGCGAATGTGTTCCTCGATCTGCCACTTGCTCTCGAAGTGTGACAGGCCGGTGTTCCGGTGAGCACTGCCGACCGAGCTGTAGACGAAGTGCTCGACACCCGACTCCCGAGCGGCATCGGCCAGCCCTGTTCCCTGCTCGACCTCCCGCTCCGCGCCGGTCTCCCAGAAATTCTGCACCGCGAAGACACCATGGACGCCGGCGAGTGCGCGCTCGACTGATGCGCGATCGTCCAGGTCACCCCGCATCACTGCGACGCCCTGCTCGTGCAGCGCCTGCGCCGCCGTCCCATCCGGGCTGCGCGTCAGCGCACGCACGCGGAATCCGCGGTCCACGAGAGTGCGGGCGACGGCACCGCCCTGATGCCCCGTCGCCCCTGTGACGAGAATCAGTCTGCCGGCATTCGAGTTCGTCATGGGATCTCCGGTATGAGTCGCGTGGAGCATGATCGCCGGCCGTCCGTCCGGCGTGCCGCTTCGATCCTGTGTGGTCCCACGTGTATCGACGACACCTGGTGCCCACAATAACACCTGCGGTACGACATCACGACACGTCGAGCGGTACCTTGATCCCGGTCGCACAGACGTCGCCGGGGCCCGCCGGACCGCCGACCTCCACGGCTTCGCCGAAGTACCTGCGCTGGAATCGCAGCGCGACGTGCACCAGTCCGATCAGCACGGGTACCTCGACCAGAGGGCCGATGACCGCGGCGAACGCGACGCCGGAGTCGATGCCGAACACTGCGATCGCGACTGCAATCGCCAGCTCGAAGTTGTTGCTCGCGGCAGTGAAGCTCAGGGTCGCGGTCTTCGAGTAATCGGCACCGATGCGATGGCCCATGTAGAAGCTGACCAGGAACATGATGACGAAGTAGATCAGCAGCGGCACCGCGATGCGTACCACATCCATCGGCAGCTGTACGATCATGCCGCCCTTGAGCGCGAACATCACCACGATCGTGAACAGCAGTGCGGTGAGCGTGAGCGGGCTGATGCGCGGGATGAACCGCTGCTCGTACCATTCCCTGCCCTTCGCCTTCAGCAGCACATAGCGCGTCAGCATTCCAGCGACGAACGGAATTCCGAGGTAGATCGCGACACTCTCGAAGATCTGACCCATCGTCACCGCGACGACGCTGCCCTCCAGACCGAACCACGTCGGCAGCACCGTAATGAACACGTACGCGTAGACGCCGTAGAACAGCACCTGGAACACCGAGTTGAACGCGACGAGGCCGGCCGCATACTCCGTGTCGCCCTTTGCCAGCTCGTTCCAGACAATGACCATGGCGATGCAGCGCGCGAGCCCGATCATGATCAGCCCGACCATGTACTCCGGGTAGTCGCGCAGGAACACGATCGCGAGCACGAACATCAGCAGCGGCCCGATCACCCAGTTCTGCACCAGTGAAAGGGCGAGCACGCGCCAGTTGCGGAAGACGTCACCCAGCTCCTCGTACCGCACTTTCGCGAGCGGCGGGTACATCATGAGGATCAGGCCGATCGCGATCGGGACGTTCGTGGTGCCGACCTGGAAGCTCTGGATGAACCCTTCGACGCCGTCGGATGACACGCCGATCGCGACGCCGGCCGCCATCGCGAGGAAGATCCACAGCGTCAGATAGCGATCCAGGAACGACAGCCGCCGGGTCAGGGACTCAGCCATGATCTATGTCTCCGCACTCGGCGTCGGCGGCACTGAGCCGCCCGTCCGCAGGATCTCCGCAAAGTCATCGGGCAGCTCACTCGCCCGGACGCCTTCCATTGCACGTTCGACATCGTACTCGACTCGCACGTGCTCCACCCCGGTGTAGTCGCCATCCATCGACACGATGCCGTAGCACGCGCGCCAGTCACCATCCTTAGGTCGACCGACCGATCCCGTGTTCACGAACTGTATGCCCTCGACCGTGCGCTCCCACGGCTTGTGCGTGTGACCGAACGCTATGACATCGCCGGAATTGGCGCCAACACTCTCCGCCATCTGAATACAGAACCGGTCCGACCGGTCCTCCGTCCAGTAAACCGTGTTCAGTACCGGATTGCCATGCAGCAGGATCAGGCGGGGACCGCCCGTGTGGCCACCCAGCGGGCGGATATCGATGCGGAATGGCAGGGCCCCGAGGTACCGCTTCGTGTCCGCCGAGATGTGAGCGCGCGTCCACTCGTACGACACGTGCGACAACTCCTCCTGCCGCGCATCCTCGTAACGGCAGCCGCAGTGCGCGTAGTCCGTCGCGGTCGTGCTGTCGTAGTTGCCGGCTACGCCGGCGATCGCCTGCTCGCGGAGCAGATCCACCGTCTCGTCCGGCCACGGCGCGTACCCGACGAGATCGCCCAGGTGATACGTCGTGTCCACATCCGCGCGTGCGGCGACATCCGCCAGCACCGCCTCCAGCGCCGGCAGGTTCGCGTGTATGTCGCTGATCAGCGCGTATCGCATGAGGGCCTCGCCTGTTGTGCTTTCGGCAATGCTGCTTCTTCGCGTATCGATCGGAGGAAGGCTTCCAGCTCGCTCAGGCCCGCCGTACTGATCGCGTAATACGCCCAGCGCCCTTCCCGACGGCCGGTCACGAGCCCGGCATCCTTCAACGTCCGCAGATGGAAGGACAGCAGCGACTGCCCCGCGTCGAGCGCGTCCGTCAGGTCGCATACGCACTGCTCGCCACGCGCGAGCAGCAGCAGGATGCGCAGCCGCTTCTCGTCGGCCAGCGCCTTGATGCGCTGCAGCGGGGTCGCCAGTCGGGCGGAGGTCGTGGCAGTCGTCGTCATGCGTGGATTATACATCAATGGATATTTATGGGACAGGGGGTCGGACGCGGCACCCGTTCTGCAGAATGGCCGCGGGCGCTATGGCCGTGTCACACCGGTCCTCGGCCAGCGGCAGGCGGGTCGGTTCGAGTTCAGCGCCATCGTGCGGCGCCAGGGCATGCGGACGGTCACGCCGAGGGGCGCAGGACGGTCTGGATGGGCCATTCTGCAGAACGGGTTCCGCGTCCGGCTGGCCGTCCGCGTCCGGCTGGCCGTCGGGCGGCGGTCCTCGACGCCGGGGAGACCCCGTGCTGGAACTCAGCAGCTTCCTCCCTGGAATAACACAGGAGCGCTGCGTCACGGCCCTGCCCATCCTACCGGGGAAGGGCACGGAGGCAGCATACCCACCGGCCCTGCATCGGCGATGCCATGAGACTGTCACAGATCAACGTTGCGCTTGCGCTCGGCCTCGCCTCGGCCGCAGTCCCGCCGTACGCGTCGGCACAGGAGGTCCGGGGCCGCATCATCGGGGCAGCGAGCGAGACGCCGGTCACCGGTGCGTTCGTGATCCTGCTCGACAGTGCGGGAGGCACAGCAGCAGCGACGCTATCGAACGAGACTGGACAGTACGCGCTCCGTGCGCGCCGGCCGGGGACATACACGATCCGCGTGGAGCGCCTCGCGCTCGATCCGCATATCACGGAGCCGCTGAGTCTTGCAGTTGGCGGCCTCGTTCGGCAGGACATCATCGTAACGGAGAATGCACTTACGCTCGCTGCCGTGAATGTCACCGGGCAGCGACAGGGCTGCCGCTCGTTCGGCGACCTGGATGACGAAACGGGTGCTCTGTGGGAGGAAGCACGCAAGGCACTGAGCGTCGCAGCGTGGACGGCTGCGCAGGCTCCAGTGAATTTGCACATCGTGCAGTCGCTTACCGAGCGCGAGGCAGGATCGCGGCGCATCATGTTCGTGGTCGCCGACAGCACGTCGAGGGAGATGCGCGGGTCGCCGTGGAACAGCGCGCCCGCGGTGACACTGGTAAGGCTCGGCTTCGTCCGTCAGCATCAGGGCGGGTACCTGTATTTCGGCCCGGACGCCGAAGTCCTCCTCTCGGACGTGTTCCTCGCCAGCCACTGCTTCCGGGTTGTCCAGCACCCTGATACGGCGGGCCTGGTCGGCCTCGACTTCAGGCCGCGCGGCAATAGCCGTGTTACGGAAGTTCGGGGAACATTGTGGCTTCACCGCGAATCTGCCGAGTTGCGGGGCATCGACTATGAGTACGTGCGCCTGCCGTACCGCCTCACCAACGAGCGGGTCGGAGGGTCCGCGCGATACCAGCGGCTCGGGTCCGGCATGTGGATCCTCTCCGAATGGACCATGACCACGCCGCGTCCAGCCACGAACGTGCAGGGGCGTGCTGGCGCCCGACAGAGACTGCTGATGTCCCGGCACTCGGCGCGGGTCGTGAGCGTCACGCACCGTGACGGCGAACTGTTGTACAGCGCACCCGGGTGGGTCAGCGCGACAGGCGCGGGGCGACAGGAGAGCGCAGGCGATGCTGGCCCGGCGCGACCGAGTGATGTCCCGATTCCCGGAAGCAGCATGCCCGCCCGGTTGTGGGCGGCACAGCGCTGCGGCGGCGCTCCTGAGGAGGGCCGCATGCACGTGATCGGGAGCGTGATCGACGCGGAGCGACGACCCACGGACCGTGCGACCGTGAAGCTGACAACGCTGATGCCCGGATACTTCGAGGACCGGAGCACGACACCCGATGTCGCCGGGCTCTACTGGTTCTGCAACGCACCGGCGGGTCAGCCCTATCGTGTGGAGATCACCGCGCCGGATCACGAGGACGTGGTGCAGGAGGCAGTCGGTGCGGAGTCGGGTGTTGCCAATCACCGGTTCAGACTCACGCGCAGCTGAGTCATGAGCTGGATCATGAACGCTGACCGCATCCTCCCCACTGTGGTGCACTCGCTGCTCACGCCGCTGTCGCTCGCGTCGTGCGCGATGTGTGCGCTCATCGTCACATCCTGTGCGACGACCCGGCCGGCATCGGAGACAACTGTGGTCGACACGGTGTCCGTCAGTACTCCGTCAGAGCCGCACTACGTGCCGCCTGCTCGCGCCGGCGACACTACCTCGACACGGCGACGCGACATCCGACCGGGCCTGCTGCCGGACAATGCGCCGTCGGTACAGGAGCGGCTTGCGGACTGGGAGCGCAGGTTTCCCGGCGAGCCGGTACCGGCCAGCGTGGTGTTCGACCGGCCGCTGGATGATGGCGCGCTGCTGGCGCTTCTCGAGCGGCACCGCGCCAGGCCATACGCCGGCTATGCGCGTATCGCGGGCGTCGGTGGCACCCATCATATGCCGCGCACGCGAGGCGGTACGGAGGTGATCCGGTACACGCGTGCAACTGCGTTACAGGCGGGACGTCAGAGTATCTGTCACAACGCGGCGCGGATGGAGTCGTGGGCGATCGAGGTGCCTGCCGGGTGGCCATCCTCTCCGTTGCTGGATCAGGCGCGCACGATGCTGGCGCAGCATGCTGCCGCGTCCCGTGCCGTGCCGTTGGTGGAGGCGGGCGCGCCCGTCATTTACGCAGTCGAAGTGCTGATCGCGCCCGGTGAAGTCGCGTCGCTCGCTGCCGCCCCCGGCGTGAGCTCTGTGGCGCCCGCCCACATGCTCGACGACGCACGGGGCATCGTGCCGGTACCGCAGGCCCTGCCGGTGCACGATGTCGCCGAACCGCTGATCTCCGAGGAACTGCGGCGACTCCCGCCGGCCGCGCTGGTCGAGCGAATGCGTGCAGCCGGTGCGGCGCCCCGCGATTGCGAACGCCGCTTTCCACCGCCCCCGTCGATCACACCGCCGGACACGATCCTGCGGGAGGACCGTCCGCTCCCGACGATCCCTCCCATGGTGCATCCGGTATTCACGATCGCGGGCGGCGCGCTGGGCACGTTGCGGCCGAACGAGCCGGTGGACATTGTCGCGCGCGTCGAAGCAGACGCCGTAGTGGACACCGTGGACGTCCTGATCACGCTGCCCGAGCTGGCGGACGCCCGCCGCACCGGGTGGAGTGCGACATACGAACGGCTCGGCGTCGGCATACCGTACCCCCCGCTCGAACATGTCGCAGGCAGGATGGAGCCGGGCACGCCCCTCCTGCTGAGGCGACGCGTGACCTTCCATGCGCCGGGTTACTATCTGGTGTCCATGGTCGTGCGCGCGCGCACGCGGCCGGTGACGGAGCAGCGGCTGCCCACCGTCGACGAGGCATTCCACTCGTTCATGATCTGGATCGATGACGATGGCGGCTTCGTTGCGACCGACGTGGACCCCACGCGCTACCCGATCGGCAGCGAGACGCAGGGCGGACCGGTACGCATGCCGCCCCGTCGCGCCCAGGAGCGCATTCTGATCGAACACGCCCGCACCGATCCCGTGACGCACGCGACGGTCACCGGCCGGGTGAGGTCTCCGGACGGACGGCCCGTTTCCGATATACGCATCACCGCGCGCGCGTTCATGGAGCGCTGCCCGGGTCGCGGCGTCGCGGAGGCCGTCGCGCGGACGACCGCCGCTGGCCGCTACTCGATCGAGCTGCCGGCCTGGCCTGAGGAGTCGTTCGTCGCATGCGTCGCGATCCATGCCGATCCGCCCGCCGGATCCGGGTACGCGCCGACGTCGGTGCAGACTGAGCTGCGCTTCCTGCGCAGTCCCGGCGCACCGCACGAGGCCGACATCGCGCTGCAGCCGGCACCGCCCGTGCACGATCCCGCCGAAGCACTGCCGCTGCCGGACCGGGTAGGAGCGGCGGCGGACGCTCCCGCCTACAGCGCCATCCTTCATACGCTGAGTGTCGACGTGACGGGTGACGGCACCGCGGATCGTGTCGAGTTGTCGGCCGATGCCTTGCTCGACGCGCGCGGTCGCCCGCTCTTCGAGCACGGCCACCGCTGGCGTGTCATCGTCCGCACTGCTGCGGGGGCATTCCCCCTGTCGGACGACTTCGTCCCCAGCGGCGACGTGCGCATCCACACCGAGTCAAAACCGGTCGACGAGCCCGCCGCGCCGCCGGCTATCGTGATCGCGTGGCGCTCCCGCGAGTCGTGGGGTGAGCGGCGAGTCCGCTATGATGAGGAAACGCGCACGTTCGTCACGGAATCGATCGTGCGCGTCACACCGGAATAGAACCGGAATGCAGACCGGCCCCCGCTCAGCAGCGGGAGCCGGCCCTCGTGTGCGCCGTGACATGATCCCGTTCAGGGCCTGCGTTTCGTGATCTGAAGGATGACGGCCGGCACCGAATCCCCCTGTGCCGGCGTGTGCGCAGCCCAGTCCCAGGCCGTGTCCCACGCCCGCTCGCCATAGAGGACGAACGCACCGGCCGGCACCTTGTCCTTGCCGACCAGCGTACTGCACGGCGCCGCCTTCGGCTGCTGTCCGGGCGGCGTACCGGCAAGCCACAGTCGGCACTGTCCGGCCTTCGGGAAATGACTTGGAGGCACGTCCTCCAGCTGTCGCGGTCCGCTTACGCTGTCCGGCAGCGGGGCATCTTCTGCCGCCGTGTCCGGGCGCTTCCCTGTCGCACGCTCAGCCGCGGCACGTTCCCTCTCCGCGCTTTCTCTTTCGAGTCGCTCCTGCTCGAGTCGCGCCCATTCGGCGCGCTCCCTGTCCGCGCGTTCCTTGTCTGCGCGCTCCTTGTCTGCGCGCTCCTTGTCTGCGCGCTCCCTGTCCGCGCGTTCCTTGTCTGCGCGCTCCTTGTCTGCGCGCTCCTTGTCTGCGCGTTCCTTGTCTGCGCGTTCCTTGTCTGCGCGTTCCTTGTCTGCGCGCTCCTTGTCTGCGCGCTCCTTGTCTGCGCGAGCCTTATCGGCACGCTCCTTATCGGCGCGTTCCTTTTCCAGGCGATCCTTCTCTGCGCGCTCCTTTTGCGCCCGCTCGGCCGCGACCCGTTCACGCTCGGCGCGGTCCCTCTCCAGACGCTCCTGTTGCAGACGCGCCCGCTCGGCCGCAATACGCTCGCGCTCCGCGCGTTCCCGTTCCCGGCGCTCCTGCTCCAGCCGAGCGCGCTCAGCACGCTCCTTTTCCGCCCGCTCGGCTGCAATGCGCTCCCGCTCCGCGCGTTCGCGCTCCAGACGCTCCAGGCGGAGGCGCTCACGTTCCGCACGCTCCCTGTCAGCGCGCTCCCTGGCAAGCCGCTCCTTCTCCACGCGCTCCTTTTCCACGCGCTCCTTCTCGAGCCGCTCCTTCTCCAGCCGCTCCTTCTCGGCCTGCTCGCGTTCGACGCGTTCCCGTTCCAGGCGCGCGGCCTCGTCCTGTGCACCCGTATCGCGCTTGGCCGGAGGCGGGGCAGCGGCCACGGCCGACTCCTGCGGCGCCGCGGTCGCATAGATGACGCAGCCTGGCATGCTCGACAACGCAACCAGGAGCAGCACCGCCATCAGGTAACGTCGCTCGAGAGCTCCGCTGCTCCGCCTCATCGCATGCTCCCCAGGATGTCCAGGATGACCTTTGGCACCGACGCACGCGCGGTCCGGTCCTGCGACCAGTCATACCTCGAGTCCCAGGCCTTGTCGCCATACAGGATGAACGCACCGGCGGGCACGCGACCCATCAGGTTGCTGCACGCGGTCGGCTTCGGCTGCTGCCCGGGCGGGCGTCCGGAATGCCAGATGCGGCACTCGCCCGCCTTCGGGTAATGGCCCGGCGGGACGCCGTTCAGCTTGCGAGGGCCGCGCGCGGGCTGGCCGCGGCCGTTGCCGTTGCGGGAGTCGTCCCGGTCGGCGCGCTCCGTACTGACGGAGGACGGCGATCCGCCGGGCACTGCGGTCGCCGTCGTGCGACTGCATGCGGATGTGCCGATGACGGCGAGGGACAGCAGCAGCGCCACTCTCATATACCAGCTCCGGTATTGGGTCAGTTGTACCGCTGAGGGCATCCTGTCGATGCAAGCGCGATTCCCCTGCGCGCCAGCGGCGTGTACGCGGCTGCCCGGTTGACGTAACCGGCAGCCGTGCCTGCGCTTGACTCCGATCCATGCACGCGCTGCACATTGCGTCGGGGGCTGCGGAGTGGTCACGACGTGCGGGGACACGGAAAAAAATGCGAGTTCCCGAACGCCATTGCTCACGACCGCCGGCGACCCTACCGTTCGCCGCTCGAATCCTCCTGAATTGAACCGTACAGCTTGATACAGCGATCTGCGCGTGCCGTGCGTTCTACTGATGTGAAATCCGGCCCCGCCTCGCACTGGAGGCTCTGGGTACGGGTCGGCTACGTGGCCGTCATCGGCCTCGCTACGCTGTCGAACCTGGGCTTCGAGGCGGTGGGTGCGGCGGAGCTGACCCGTCGTCTGGGCGCTGCGTTGTCGCCATCCGTCACACCGCACGACGCCGTCGACGGCCTGCGCAACCTGCTGCTGTTTGCCGGCTGGGGCCTGGCGTGGTGTATGACCGCGCCGGACACGCGTCTCGGCCGGGCGATCGTCATGGCCACGATCACGGGGATGCTGCTCAGCGCAGGAGTGGAGAGCGCGCAGCTCTTCTCGTCGCAGCGGTATGCGAGCGTGCTCGACCTGTTCACGAATACGAGCGGCTCGTTCATGGGCGGCGTGGTCGCGGTCGGCCTGCTCCGGGCGGCGCGCGCAGCGCGGTCCGCGCGCTCGTTCTTCGGAATGCCGATGTTCGTTTTTGCCGCCGCCTACGGCACTGCGGCGATGCTGGAGATCCTGCTGCCAGGCCTGCGCCAGGAGTACCTTCCCGGTGCCGCGGGTGGGCCGCTCAGGCGGTTTCAGCTCGCACGCGACTACATGGGATGGGGCAGCAACGGCTTCGCCTCGTCACTTCTGCAGATCATGCTGATGCTGCCCGCGGGCGCGTTTGCCGTTGCGGCGCTGGCCGAGAGCGGAAGGTCCTACACGCGCGCACTGGCCATCACGGCTGCCGCCGGCGTCGTGCTGGCACTGGTCCTGGAGTTCCTGCGCGGCGCAACCGGGCAGCCGGTGGAGCTGGGTATCTTCACGGCTCATGCGATCGGCTTCGCGGCCGGGGCGTGGCTCGCTGCCCACTGGCTGCCGCGCCTTACACGGGCGGTTCGGGGCCGCTCCCGCCCCCGCATGCTGATCACGGCCTATGCCGTCATTCTGCTGCTCTGGGGATGGCGCCCGTTCGGCCTCCGGTTCGACATGGCAGAGCTGCGCCAGTCGTTCTCCGCGGGCCACCTCATGCCCCTCACGGCGCTGGCCATGAAAACCGACATGTTCAGCGCGTCCGACGTGGCCGTCAGCTTCCTGCTGAACTTTCCGCTCGGCGCTCTCCTCGCCGTGTGGCCGCTCCACCGGAAGGGATGGCTCGCCCACGCCTGGGCGGGTATCTGGATCGTCGTCTTCGTAGAGGCGGGTCAGCTGCTGGTGGGGGCACGTTTCTTCGATGTGACCGACATCATCATCGCTTCGAGCGGCGTCCTGGCGGGGTGGGCACTCATGCGGCGAGCGGGCTTTCGCCCCTACGGTCAGTTGCTGGATCGGGCGACCGGTTCCTGAACTGCCGGGCCCGCGCGATGACTCGCGGGGCGCGGCCGGTCCCCGGCATGCGACGGCTAACGGAAGCGACCCACTCCGGAATCAGCGGCGGGTCCGACCACGCGCTCCACCACGTCGACCAGTGCGTCGCCCGAGATCAGGGACAGGTCGAGTGTCAGCTCCGGGACGGACGCCTGACGCGCATCGCCCTCCGCTTCTCCCCAGTGTCGCACGATGAGATCCGAGTGTGTGCGCTCTACAGGGTCAGGGCCGACGATGCGGAAGTGGGCCGCGGCCAGCGTGCAGGCGGCACTCCTGTACAGTACCGGATCGCTGGCGACGAGCCGAACCGTAGTCCTTTGCTGCATGATGCCTCCTTGCCACTACTGTCTGACAGACGGGCCACGGTAACGATTGTCATTCCGGGGATAGTCCCGCCTGTAGACGATTCAGCGCCGGGGGAGGTCACATCTCAGCGCCGGGAGAGGTCACATCTCAGCGCCGGGAAGGTCACATCTCAGCCCCGGGAGAGGTCACATCTCAGCGCCGGGATGAGGTCACATCCCGGGGGAGGCTCGGTCATTCGATGATGGATCGACCCCGCAGCATCTGCTCCAGCGTGCGCACGCTTTCCTCGACGGTTACAGCATCGGTCTCGATGCGCAGCTCCGGCTCGAGCGGGGCCTCGTAGGCCGACTGCACGCCGGACAGCTGCCGGATCTCGCCGCGCTCCGCCTTCGCGTAGAGGCCCTTCGGATCGCGCTGCTTCAGCGTTTCGACATCGCAGTCCACGTGGATCTCAATGAACCGGTCGTCCGGCACGAGGCCGCGTACGCGGGCACGGTCAGCGCGGTACGGTGATACGAACGTGCAGATGACGATGCTCCCCTGCTCGAAGAACAGGCGTGCCGTCTCACCGACCCTCCGGATGTTCTCGGTGCGGTCCTCGGGCGAGAAGCCCAGGTCGCCGCTCAGGCCGTGGCGCACCTGGTCGCCGTCGAGCAGCACGGTCTGGCAGCCCGCCTCGAACAGGGTTCGCTCCAGCGCACGCGCGATCGTGCTCTTGCCGCTGCCGGACAGACCCGTGAACCACAGGATCGCGGCACGATGGCCATTGCGGAGCTCACGCTCCTGGCGCGGGATGTTCCACGGCTCCCATACGACATTCGGACTCACCTCACTGCGCGGCCGCTCGATGTCATCCGGATCCGGCGCCTCACGCACCTCGCCGCGGATCATGCCGGCGGCGACAGTGACATGGGTGTGCGGATGAATGAGGATGAAGCTGCCCGTCGCGATGCTGCGCTCGTATGGATCGAAGAACAGCGGCCGCGATGTCGTGATCTCGACACGGCCGATATCGTTCAGACCAAACGTCTCGACATCCTCGCGATGCAGGGTGTCCACGTCGATGCGATACACGACGTCCGACACGAACGCCTGTGTCTGCCGCGTCGTGTGCATGAGCATGTACGGCAGCGACGGATCGAGCGGCGTCTCGTTCATCCAGCAGAGAATGGCATCGATGCGACTCGCGACGTTCGGCACGTTCTTGCGCCGTACGATCATGTCGCCGCGGCTGATGTCGAGCTCATCCGCAATCGTGAGAACCACCGACTCCCCCGCCGCGGCCTCGTCGCACACTTCGTCGGCCGCGAGGATGGACGTGATCGTGCTCGTATGCCCCGACGGCAGCACCACGATCTCCTCGCCCGGCTGAATCGTGCCCGCGGCGACGCGGCCGGCAAATCCGCGGAAGTCCTGGTGCGGGCGGATCACGTATTGAACCGGGAACCGGAAGTCCAGCAAGTTGCGGCTGGCCCCGACCTTCACCGTCTCCAGGTGATGCAGCAGCGTGCTGCCGTCGTACCACGGCATGAGCTGGCTCTTCTCAACAACATTGTCGCCGTTGAGCGCGCTGATCGGAATGAACGTCAGGTCTGCCACATCCAGCTTCTGCGCGAACTCGCTGTACTCGTCCACGATCTGCTGGTAGATCGTCTCATCGTAATCGACGAGGTCCATCTTGTTGACGGCGATGACGATGTGCGGGATGCGCAGCAGCGAGGATATGAAGCCGTGCCTCTTGCTCTGCGTAAGCACACCCTTCCGCGCGTCGACCAGCACGACCGCCAGCTCCGCGGTCGAAGCTCCCGTCACCATGTTGCGTGTGTACTGGATGTGACCGGGTGTGTCACCGATGATGAACTTGCGCTTCGGCGTCGCGAAGTAACGGTAGGCGACGTCGATCGTGATGTTCTGCTCGCGCTCGGCGCGCAGGCCATCCGTGAGCAGGGCGAGGTTCACATATCCTTCGCCGCGCTGCTTCGATGTGCGCTCGACGGCTTCGAGCTGGTCCTCGAAGATGCTCTTGGTGTCGTACAGCAGCCGACCGATCAACGTGCTCTTGCCATCGTCTACGCTGCCTGC
>DATHUY010000141.1 GCA_035461765.1 Longimicrobiales bacterium | reverse complement strand
CGTGCCCGCGGTGTGTGCGTACTGATTCATCCGCGGCCCGCTCGCCGTCACGCCGCGAAACTCGACGCGCACGGTGTTGCGATCGCCTGCGTTCAGCGCGTCATTCCCCACCCATGCGCCGGTCAGCCTGAAATCGGCGGCAGCTTCCATGCGCGCGGCGGCGATTCCCACCGTGTTGTTCCCGCTGGGGGCCCAGGCGCAGTCCGGAGTGGAGATGACCGTGCCGATGAGCTGGAGATCTATGCTGTTGTCGGTCGGTGGAGGATTCAGCGGATCCCCGAAGAAGCGCCGGCTGCCGGTCGCGAGCACGGTGGTGGGGAAGCGTTCGATGCGATCGTCGACCGAACGCACGATGAGCCGGTTCCTGGTCGTCGGCGGGAGCGGAATCGGAATGGGAGAGCCGGATCCGCCGGCGAGGTTCCAGCCGATGAGCGGCGAGACACAGGGATCCGGCCACTCGTTGCGATACAGATTCCCCTGCGACTGGAGGAAGACTTCGGAATCGTGCACGGCATCGGGGCGGCTGACGCCACCAACGGCTTCGTTGCTGCCACCGATGACGCTGTGCGATAAATCGACGATGATGCGGCTGTCAGCCGCGAAGTTGAACGCGAAGAGCCCCCCACCGCCCTCCGGTGACCGGATCATCGAGCGCGTCACCGTCACGGAGAGTGCTGATCCCTCGTGAGGCGGCGGATCCGATCCCATGTTCGGATTCCAGGTGATGACGAGCAAAGCGCGACCGAGCGGACCGCCTGCACCGATCGTCAGCGGGTTCGGATTCGCGATGACCGACTCGATGATCGTCGCGGAAATGCTGTCACCCGCCCGCCGCGAAACCACCGCGACGACATTGCCGGAACGGCCCGCCAGATCCGCGATCTCGATGTTGCGGAGGGTGACGCCGTCGCCGAGTGTGAGCACATCGCCGCCGACATTGGCAGTCATCCTGAGCGTCGTCCTCGTATCATCCCCGAAACCCGTCGGGCGCCCCTCGGAATCGAAGCGCATAACGCCGGCACCCTCGAGTGTCATCCGGTCCGGTACCGTAAGCGGCTGATCGATGTCGTACACGCCGGGCCGGAGTCGGATGCGACGACCTGCATTGGCCGGATCGAGCGCGGCAGCGAGCTCGGCGGAGCTGCCGATCTCTGCCGTATCGTCGATCCACTTCAGCAGGGAGACCGCTGCGCCACCGGTGGCCACGGATGACCTGCGCGCGTCAGCGCTGGCGAGGGCACCCCACGTCACGCCGCCGACAGCGAGCGCAGCGACAGCAGCAGCGGGAATCAGAAGCTTCCGCGCACGCCGTCGTCGCTCAGTGCGGCTCCAGAACGGAGTCCGCAGCGCGATGGGTCCACCGCGCTGAAGCGCGGCGAGGTCTGCGAGCAGCGCGTCCGCGGACGGGTAGCGTTCTGCGGGATCCTTCCGGAGCAGCGCGCCGATCAGATCATCGAATCCGGACGACAGTTCCGGGTTGACGACCGACGGTCGCTGCGGCTCATCGTGGAGAACCGCGTTCAGCACGGACAGCTCGTGATCTCTGCGGAACGGCGTTGTCCCGATGAGCATCTCGTAGAATATCACGCCGATCGCCCACAGATCGGCCGGCGCGTCGGCCCGCTCGCCGCGCAGCTGCTCGGGAGCGACGTACCCGATGGTGCCGAGTGTCATGTGCGACCGCGTCAGATCCACGTCGCGGATCTTGGCCAGCCCGAAGTCGAGGACCTTCACCGCTCCGTCCGGCAGCAGCATGACGTTGCCCGGCTTCAGATCGCGGTGAATGATGCCAGCCGCATGCGCAGCGGCGAGACCCGACGTCACTTTGTGCGCGATCTCGAGCGCCGCGGCGGAGTCGAGTCGGCCCTCGCGAGCCATCCTGTCCTTCAGCGTCTCGCCGGGATACAGCGGCATGGCGAGGAACACGCCGTGCTCGCTCTCGCCGATCTCGTGGATCGAGCACAGCGCCGGATGATCGAGCGACGCGGCGGACCGTGCCTCGTTGATGAACCGCTCCTTCACCTCGCGCGCCAGCTGCTGGTGTGGCAGCGGGAACTTGAGCGCGACGGTGCGGCCGAGCGTAAGGTCTTCTGCGCTGTACACCACTCCCATTCCGCCAGCCGCCACAAATTCTCTGATGCGGAAGTGCGCAACCGTCTGGCCCGTGATGCCGAGTGGGTCGAGGGAGGCCGGGCCGGGCGTTCCGGCCGTCGACCCGAAACTGTACTCCTGCAACGCGGCCTCTGCGTCCCGGTCCGCGCTCAGAAGGCGTTCCACCTCGTCACGAAGTACGGGGTCGGTGCGACCGATCTCCGCCAGACGCGCGGCTCGCGGACCGGGCTCCAGCTCGACCAGCTCGTCGAAGACGGACCTGGCTCGCTGCCACAGTTCACGGTCGGATGTCATTCGCGACGCAGCTCCACGGCGAGCCAGGCACGGGCCGATCGCAGGTCGCGCTTGACGGTCGCGAGCGAGAGATTCATCGCGCCGGCAATCTCCTCGAGTGTGAGACCGCCGAAGTATCGCTGCTCGACCATCTGTGCCTGCCGTTCATCCAGCTGCTCGAGCCGGATCAGCGCTTCGTTGAGCTCCGCCACCCGATCGAGATCCACGTCCGCGACCCACGTCTCCTCGTGCAGCTCCTCGAGCACGACGCCGCCGCCGCGCTTGGCTGCGGTACGTGCGCGCGCGTGGTCCACGAGCACATTCCGCATCACGCGCGAGGAAATGGCCAGGAAATGATCGCGGTTCTGAAAGGATGCGCGGGCGGACTGTACGAGGCGCAGGTACGCCTCATGTACGAGGCCGGTGGTGTTGAGTGACCGATCGGACGGTGATCCCCTCAGGCGCTGATGCGCGAGGACCCGCAGCTCCGTATAGAGGTCCGGAAGCACCCGGTCGACGCTTCCCTGCCCGCCCGTGCCGCTGCCCGCCGGTGGGTCCCCCATGTGGTCATGCTGCATCGATACTCACCGCACGATGGTGCACCGGTCCGTGGACACGAGAGCGTCCGCACTCGAGGGACACCTTCGGGTGAGCCGGAGCGGGCTCGTTTGACGATAACTGGATATAAGGGAAGAAGCGGGGCGGCCATCGGCCCTCCGCTGCCGGGTAATCGGCACTGGCCGAACGATAGACGCCGTTAGTAGATATGACAAGCATGTCGCCGACCCGGAACGGTGCAGGTTCGGGTCGGGAGGACGACGCCCATCAACGGGTAACAACCGCGGTCTCCACGTCTTCACCGGATCGACACATGAGAGCCCGTCGAGTTCGCATCATGCGAGTCGGGACTGCCGCCGCCGTGCTGCTGCCTGTGGCCATCTGCGTCCAGCCAGCGGCGGCACAGAATACCGCGATCACCGGCGTCGTACGGAATGCCGCAACCGAGGCTCCTCTCGCCGGCGCGACGCTCCGCGTTCAGCCGCGCGGTCCGTCATGCGTGACGGGCAGCGACGGCCGCTGCACGCTGGTCGTGGACGCTGACACGGCGGAGGTGACAGCCACCGCCGTCGGCTTCGCGCCGGTCGCGCACGCGATCGCGACGCGTTCGAGCCCATCGATGGTCGTGACATTCGACCTGGAGCCGAGCGCACTGCGTCTCGATCAGATCGTCGCGATCGGGACGCGTGCGCCGGAGCGTACGGCGAGCCGGTCCGCGGTTCCTGTCGATGTCATCTCGCGGCAGCTCCTGGAGAACACCGGCGCGGTAGAGACGTGGCAGCAGCTGCAGCTTCTCGTTCCTTCCGTGAACGTGCCGCACATTCCGATCGGCGACAATCACATGCGGCCGGTGACGCTGCGAGGTCTCGCACCGCATCACGTGCTCGTGCTCGTGAACGGCAGGCGGCGCCAGCCGGCCCCTGTGCTACTCGCCGGGCCGTCCGTTCCATCCACGTCGTTCACGGACCTGAGTGCGATCCCGTCCAGTGCCATCGAACGCATCGAAGTGCTGCGCGATGGCGCTGCGGCGCAGTACGGGTCGGATGCCATCAGCGGCGTCGTGAACGTGGTTCTGAAATCGGGCGCGCACCGCGATATGCGCGCGTCGGCCGGGACGGTGCTCAGCTCGGAAGGCGGCCGTTCGTTCACGGACGGGCGCCATGTCACGGCCGGTGGCACGTATGGAGTGACAGCAAACAGCGGCGCTCACCTGACGCTCAGTGGTGAGATCCGGGATCGGAGCGGGACCAATCGCGCGTATCCCGACAGACGCCCCCAGTACTTCCCCGGCGATCCGGGCAACGACGAGCCGCCCCGCGTCTCGAGCTATCTCGGCAATGGCGACATGCGCAGCGCGACGGCTTTCGTCACCGCGGGCGTGTGGCTTGGGAGGAACACGGAGGCCTACGCGTTCGGCGGTGCTGCCGACAGGACCGGCATCTCGCCCGACGCGTTCTTCAGGCGACCGCTCGACGCTCGAACGGTCCGCGCCATTCACCCTGACGGGTTCCTTCCGGTGGTCGCCAGCTCGATCGTCGATGTGTCGGCAACGGTGGGGCTGAAAGGATCACGGTACGGCTGGCGCTGGGATGTGAGCTCAGGATGGGGTGGCAGCCGCGTCGGCTACACCGTGCGCAACACCAACAACGTGTCACTCGGCACGGCGAGCCCGGATCGGTTCGACGTCGGTCGTGTTACCGCGCAGCAGTGGATCAGCAACGTGGACCTGGGACGAGCGCTGAATCTTGCGCGCATTCCGGTCAATGTCGCCATCGGCGCGGAGTACCGGCTGGACCGGTTCCGGATCGCCGCGGGTGAGCCGGACTCGTGGCGCGACGGCGGAATCCCGATCCTCGATGGACCGGCCGCGGGCCAGCCATCGCCCGTGGGAGCCCAGGGCATGATCGGGTTTCGACCCGCTGACGAAGTTGCCGCGCACCGCGGCAACTCGGCGGTCTATATGGAGCTCGATGGCCGTCCGATCCCGCGTCTCCTAGTGCAGGCGGCCGCGCGAGCCGAGCGATACAGTGACTTCGGCTGGACATCGGATGGGAAGACCGCCGCCCGCCTCGACGTGGCGGGCGGTCTGGCCGTGCGCGGCTCGGTGAGCACGGGGCTTCGCGCACCGGGACTCACACAGCAGCATTTCTCCAGCACGCGCACCGTCTTCCAGCCGGTGAACGGCGTCAACACCGTGCTCACGGTTCGCACGTTTCCCGTCGGTACGCCCGAGGCACAGCTGCTGGGAGCGACGCCGCTGCGCCCGGAGCAGGCCGTGAACCGCAGCGCCGGCCTCGTCCTCGACACGCCGCGGCTGCCGCTGATCACTCTCGATATTTTTCAGATCACCATCGCCGATCGCATCGCTCTGCCCGGCATAGTCACGGACACATCGATCATCCGTCTGTTCGACGAGAGCGGGATGCGCGGCATCGGTGGCGGGAACTACTTCGCAAACGCGATCGACACCCGCACGCGTGGACTCGACGTGGTGGCGAGTCATGCGTTACTGCTCGGTCGCGCCCGCGTGCTGCGACTGATGGGCGGATACAATCGCACGAGGACGGTCGTCACCCGTGTCGCGCCGCCGCCCGCGCCACTCGCCGCATTCGGAGCGGTGCTGTTTGACCGGACCAGTCGCGGCACCATCGAGAACGGGCAGCCGCGCGAGACGATCTCGTTGACACTGAGCTACAGCGCTGACCGGCTGGGTTTGAACCTGCACAATCAGCGCTCCGGACCCACCGCCCAGCTCGACCGGACGACGCCCGAGTCAGACCAGGTCCTGCGTGCGCGATGGATCACGGACGCACGCGTGTCGTATCAGCTCCATCGCCGCTTCCAGGTCGCCGTCAGCGCGATGAACCTGTTCGACGTGTACCCCGACGAGTGGGGGGACTTCAGTCAGGGGCTCGAAGCCACGGGCGTTTCGATGCAGGGTATCTTCCGGTATCCGGGTGCACTCTCCCCGTTCGGCATGAACGGCCGCAGCGTGAACGTGCAGATCGCGTGGCGGTAGTCGGGGAGCGCCGCGCGCAGTTCAGTGCGGCGCTCCCCGTCCGTCGGGGCGATCGCGGCTCGCGGCCCGCGACCGACCCCGGCCTCCGGACGCTGGTGATCAGAGCTGAGGCGTCATCTGCTGCGAGACGATCTGCCAGGTGCCGGCCCGCTTCACGACGACCCATGTCACGCGCGTATTCACCACGCCGTTCTGTGAGGGAAGGTTGGGCGGGAGGAATGCGTAGCCCGTCAGGCTGACGTCCTGATACACGATGGCAATGGTTCCGGTGAGAAACTCGATGCCGCGTACGGATATGGTCTGTGCGCTGCCCGCGAACGGACCGCTGAACAAAAAGGTGTGCGTGGCCTGGAATGCGGCGCGGCCGCTGATGAGGCCTCCCACCGGGTTGATCACTTCGACGTCTTCCGAATACAGCGCCGCGTATGCTGCGGCATCCTTTGCCGACCACGCGGCGGTAGCCGCGTCGACGAGGTTCATGATCGCCGCAGTGCCGTTCTGCGACTGAACGTTCGCCCGCGGTGCTTCCGCGAAGGCGGACGTGCTTTGTGGCCCGGTCGTCTCGCTCCCGTCGGCACACGCGGCAATCACGACCAGCGGCAGGATCAGCGGCAGGATCAGCGTGGCGTTCGAGCGGACGCGATCGTAGATTGGCATCGGTTCTCTTCGCATTTTGCACCCCTTCAGACAGTTACGCGTGTTGGCCGCGGGCGAGGTATCTCCTCGGCCGTAAACGCGCAGAAACGTCGGCAGAGATGCCATCCCTGGTCCCGTGACAATTCCGGAGCATTCCCGGCAGGAGGCGGTGACCGCTGCTCTCGCGGCCGCGCGCGACGGTACGCCGGGCGCACTCGATCGAGTGTTTCCGCTGGTGTACGAGCAGCTCCACCGGCTGGCCCACCGGCGGCTGGCGGCCGAGTCGCCTGGCCACACACTGTCGACGACCGCCCTGGTGCACGAAGCCTATGTGAAGCTGGTCGATCAGACGCGCGTGCAGTGGCAGGACCGGGCTCATTTCTTTGCAGTCGCGGCCGGGGCGATGCGCCGGATCCTGGTGGATCATGCCCGTCGTCATCGGGCCGCCCGGCGCGGGGGCGGAATACGCCACGAGGCGCTGGACGAGGTCGAGATCGCGGTCGTGGAGCGCGCGGAAGAGATCGTGGCCCTCGACGAGGCACTGCTGAGGCTGGCCGCCATCGACGCGCGCCAGGCCAGGGTGGTGGAGTTCCGTTTTTTCGGCGGCCTCACCGAGGCGGAGACGGCCGAAACGATGGGGCTGTCGCAGCGCACGGTTGCGCGCGAGTGGGTTACGGCGAAGGGCTGGCTGTACCGGGAGCTGCGTGGCGATGCCGACTGATGACCGCTGGATGCTGATCAAGGAAACAGCGGCCGACGCACTGGAGCTTCCGCCTGAGTCGCGCCGTGAGTTTATCGAGCAGGCGTGTCCGGATGCGCAGTTGCGCAATGAAGTCGAGATGCTGGTCCGCGACGCCGAACGCGCCACCGGTTTCCTGGAACAGCCCGCGACGGACCTGCTGCCGGCACTCAGCGCGAGCGAGAACGCAGCAGCGAGGACGGCACTGCAGGAGGCGCTCGGCGATCAATACATCATCGAGCGCGAGATCGGGCGCGGCGGCATGGCCACGGTCTTCCTCGCCCGCGACGAGCGGCATGGGCGACGGGTCGCCATCAAGCTGGTCTCTCCCGAGAGCGCGGCCCTGGAATCCACGTCGAGCGGCGGCAGCCGGTTCCAGCAGGAGATCAGCATCGCAGCGCAGCTGAATCACCCGCACATCCTGCCACTGCATGACTCGGGAGCTGCCGCCGAGCTCCTCTATTACATCATGCCGCACGTCGAGGGCGAAACTCTCCGCGAGCGAATTCTCAGGGAAGGACCGCTGCCGCTGCACGATGTGGTACGCGTGCTCCGCGATGTCGCTCGCGCGCTCGCATACGCTCACCGCCACGGCATCGTCCACCGCGACATCAAGCCCGCGAACATTCTGCTCAACGTGGACGGCGATGCGCTGGTCGCCGACTTCGGCGTGGCACGTGCCCTCGCCGCGGCGGCCGGCCGCGCCGAGGCGCACGGGCACGGGCACGGCTCGCGCCACAGCGGCAGCGGCAGCGGGACTCCGCTGATGGGCACGGCGAAGTACATGGCACCGGAGCAGGCAGCGCGTGATCCGGCCGCAGATCACCGTGTGGACCTGTATTCGCTCGGCGTCGTCGCATACGAGATGATCGTCGGCGCGCCGCCGTTCGGGCACACCGGTGCCGACGAGCTGCTGCAGGCCCATATGCACGACGTGCCGCAGCCGGTGTCGGCGCTGCGCCCGGGCGTGCCACCGTGGCTGGCCGAGCTCGTGTCGTCACTGCTGGCGAAGTCGCCTGACGCGCGGCCACAGGATGCAGGCGAGGTTCTGCGTCAGCTGAACCGGCCTCTCACTGCTCAGGTTCCAGCCGCTGCGCCCACTTCTGAATTTCCCGCGTTGCGGCCGCGCCGCCGCATCATCGCCGCATCTGCGATCCTGCTCCTGATCGTCGTCAGCGTCATCTCGGTATGGCGTGCGGCTCCGCCTGCAGCAGCGGAGCTGGCCATTGCCATCCTGCCGTTCTCCAGCGAGACCGGTGATCCGGACGACGCACCATTCAGCGCGGGGCTCACGGAGGAGCTCACGACTCTCCTCGGCAACGTGACGGGGTTGCACGTCGTCGGACGCAGATCGGCACTCATGCTGGCGGGGAAGGGTCTGGATGTGCGCACCATTGCCGATACACTCGGCGTGCAGTTCGTGCTCGGCGGCACGGTGCGGCGCGACGCCGATCGGCTGCGGATCACGACATGGATCGCCCGTGGGTCCGACGGGAGGGTGCTCCGGTCGGAGAGCTACGAACACGGCGCGAGCATGCACGACATTGTTGCGGTGCAGGAGCAGATCGCACGCGATGTCATTGTGGCGCTGGCGCTGCCGCCGTCGGCAGTCACCCCTTCCAGCGCCCGCCAGGTCGCCCCCACGGATGATGCGCTGGCCTACGAGCTCTACCTCAAGGGTCGGCATCTGGAGACACGCCGAGGTCGCGCAGACCTGTACCGCGCCGCGGAGTTTTTCGATCAGGTGCTCGAACGCGATTCGTCGTACGCGCGGGCGCATGCCGGACTGGCGGACGTCTATACGGCACTCGCGCTCTTCGGGTACGAACGGCCTCACGACATGTACCCGAAGGCACGGGCTGCCGCGCAGCGGGCGATCGGCCTCGACAGCACTCTCGTCGAGGCGCGCGCTTCACTGGCCCATCTGCTCTTCGTTTACGATTTCGACTGGGAGGGCGCGCGCCTGGAATTTCAGCGGGCCATAGCGCTGGACCCCGATTACGCGCTCATCCGCTTCTTCTACGCCGCCTTCCTGAACGGACGTGGCCGGTTCGCCGAGGGGCTCGAGCAGTTGCGTATTGCCCGCGCATTGGATCCGCTCGCACCGGTGGGCATGCTGGCCGGTCGCCTGTACGTGAATGCGCGCCAGCCGGACAGCGCGATCGCCGTGCTGCAGGAGGCGTTGCGATTCGATCCGTCCCTGGATCTCGCGCACCAGCAGCTCGGGCACGCGTTCCTTCAGAAGCGAATGTACCCAGAGGCCATCGCGGCGCTCCAGCGTGCGGCCGAGCTGAGCGGCGTGCGGGATTCGGCCCAGCTCGCCTACGTTCAGGCCGTCGCCGGACAGCGCGCCCAGGCCGAGGTCACGCTGCAGCTGCTGCTCGCAACCGGCTCCACCCGCTACCTGCCGTCCTTCCACATTGCGATGGCGCACGCAGGTCTCGGAAATGTCAATGAAGCATTGAGCTGGCTGGAGCGCGCGTACGACGAAAGAGCGTCGTTCATGGATGGCGTCAACGTGACTCCGGCCTTCGATCGGCTTCGCGCCGAACCGAGGTTCAGGTCGCTCATGCGCAGAATGAACATGGAGTCACCCTGACGCAGGTGAGCGTTGAACGAGCGTGCACTCAGTGCTCGACGCGCAGGCCAAGCTGTACCTGGCGCGTCGCAAACACGCCGTCCGGCTGACCGAAGCTCGTCATGTCGCTGCCGTTCCGGGTCAACATCGTACCGTGGAACCCGGAGTAGTTCTCGCTGTTGAGCAGGTTGAACCCCTCCACCGCGAGCATGCCGCGCCAGCCACCCGGCATGCCGAACGTGCGCGCGAGGCGCACGTCCAGGACACGATACCAGTTGCGCCACGAGTTCGTGGGGACGAGGTAGCGACGGCCGCCGATCCAGTCGTCGAACAGCACCTCGTTCAGGTTGATGTCCTGACCGTTGGTCGCGAGGTACGGCCGCGGGCTCGCCGCGGTCGCGATCCAGGAGAGTGTGGTGGCGAACGGTGTGGGCAGCATCCCCGAGAGCACGAACCTGTGCCGCTCATCACCGCTGGTACGCTGCAGCACGTAGAACTGCTCCGCGGCGGCGGCGGGGACACTCCGATTCGCGACGTCCCAGTCGGCCTCGGCAAAGCCGAGCGTGTACGCCAGCGCGATGCGACGGTCCGGCGCGGGATCCCAGGTCAGCTGAGCGAGCAACGCGCGGTAGCGCGCTCGCGCGAAGTCATCCCACACGACGATGTCGCCGAAGCGGTCGGTGAGGGCACGCTGCGCCGGCGACACCGATTGGTCCAGCCAGTTGAGATTCATCTCCGCGAACAGGTTGCGCACATCCTGGTGGATGAAATCGGCATTCAACGTCAGTGCGCTCGTGATGCGCCTGCCGATCCCGATGGACCACTGCCGGTTCTCCGGCGCCTCCATGTCGTTGGCCACCAGGGTTACCGCCCCGAGCCGTCCCTCGCCTGACGCGATGCGCTGCCGCAGAACAGCCGCGTCGACGGTGCCGGGCGAGTCGAACATGTACGTGCGCCAGCGGGCGCCGCTCTGCTCCTGGAACGTGATGAAGCCGGGCACACGATCGTAGATGATACCGGCACCTCCGCGCAGCATGGTCGTGCCATCGCGCGAGACGTCCCAGGAGAAGGCGAAGCGTGGAGACACGTTGTCGAGGTCATTGCGGCGATCGTCGCCGTCGTTCAGATAGCCGCGCAGCGCAGGTAGCGCCGCGAGCTCCGGATCGGCCAGCCACGGCAGCACGAGATCGTTGTTGAGGAGTCCGAAGTCCGCATCGTGGCGGAGCCCGAGACTGAGAGTCAGATGCGGCACCGGCCGCCATTCGTGACTGACGTACAGGCCGGTCACCAATCCGGCCATTCTCATGTGCGCCTCCCGCTGGGAAGCGGGATCGGCGACGCCTGCGCTGATCACCGCCCGCCGTGGCAGCGTGGCCGTGTCGGATTCGAATGTGAATAGGCCGGCTGCGAAAATCGGCGCGAAGTTCTCGAGGCGAACCCGTGCCAGCTCCAGTCCGGCGCGTGTGACGTGGCTGCCGGAGCCGGCGTCGAACGCGTGCGTCAGCCGGTTGATGATGCGTACGTGACGCTCGTCGATCTCGAACCGATCACTCCGCGCGCCGATCGTGAGGCTGGGATAGCTGCGTACCGGCTGCGGAAACAGAGCCCGGGCCGAGTTGTTCCACGCGACCGCCTGAAGGCTCAGCTCGTTTGCGAGCCGTGCGTGCGGCAGCCAGCGGTGTGTGACGCCCAGCGTATGAACTGCATGTCGATCGCGCACCGCGCTTTCGTAGGACTGCATACCACCGAACCTCGTCGTCGCGACCAGCCGCCGCATGGACACGGTCATGTCCAGCGCGTGTTCCGGCCGTGGGGTGTACGTCAGCCGCAGCAGCCCCGTGTGGTTGCGGTGCGTGATCGGGAACACGCCGGCGTGCGCATTCCAGATATCCGGGTCGAATCCAGGTCGGCCGGGCACGACTTCGACGATGCTGCGCGTGTTCGACAGCTCGTACGACGCCGCGTAGAAGAGGCGGTCGCGTCGAACCGGGCCGCGGATCGCGGCGCCCAGCTGCTGACGCGACAGACCCGGCTGGATGAAGTTCGGTACCTCGCGCAGGAAGTCGTTCGCGGCCGCGAACCCACGCGGCTGTACGAACGCCATCGCCGTTGCCTCCGTCTCGTTGGTGCCGCGTTGCGTCACTGCGTCGATCGCGAAGGCGGCCGCGCGCGCATACGACGGGTCGTAGGGCTGAAGCTGTACGCGGAGCTCGCGCAGTGCGTCGGCGGGAAACGGCGAGCCGGACTGCGGGAAGCCGACGATACCGCCGTCATACAGATTCTTCAGTTCCACGCCATCGAGGTAGACGTTCAGGAAGCGTTCGCCGCGGAGCGCGCCCGCTGCCGGAACGCTCTGGCCACTGGCGGGACGATGAGAGCGGATGCCCGGAGCGAGCGCGGCCATGTTCATGACGTTGCGTGTGCTCAGTGGCAGTGTGCGGATCTCCCGCTCGAGCACCGGAGTCGAAACGGACAGCCGCCGCAGCTCGGCCGACGCGGTTCGTGCAGCCTGCACATCGATCTGCTCCAGCTCGAGCGCCGCGGGCAGCAGCACGAAGCGGAGCC